>JBAQPI010000055.1:0-22456 GCA_049305635.1 Rhodoglobus sp.
AAGCTCCGGATGCTCGAGTACAGCCGGGCGATCGACCGCGCCCTTCGGGAGGACCCGGGCGTGCCCGACTGGCCCCTCGTGATCGCGGCTGCCGAACCGCTCGCATCGATCTTCCGCGCGGCATCGACCAGGCGCTTTCTTGCCCCGGAGACGATCGAGGGCAACCCGGAGAGGCTCTCCGAGCACGACCTGGCTCGCGCGGGGCGGCCGCATCTTGAGCGCCTGCGGGCGAAGGAACTCGCGCACCACGCCGCGGACTTCGAGGAGCACGTCGGTTCGGGTCACACCGTCACCGACCTCAGCGACGTCGCGCGGGCCGCGACCGAGGGGTCGATCCGCACGCTGTTCTTCGATGGCGACGCGACCGTGCCCGGGTACGTCGACGACGCCGACGGCGCCATCGCCCGCGAGGACGAGGACGATGCCGGCAACTACTGCATCGTCGACGAGGTGGTGCGGCGCGCACTGCTCACGGGGGCCGTGCTCGTGCCTGCAACGGCGGCATCCGTGCCGGGTGGCGGTCCGCTCGCGGCGATCCTGCGCTACACGACGGGCACGGCACCCGGCGTCCCCGCACAGGGGCTCGCGGGATAGCCATGGTCGTCTACCAGGATCGGGTCGACGCGGGCCGGCAACTGGCCGGACGCCTCGAACGGTTCCGGGGCATGGACGCGGTCGTGCTCGGACTCCCCCGCGGCGGCGTACCCGTGGCGAGCGAGGTGGCCCAGGGGCTGAACCTCCCGCTCGACGTCATCATCGTTCGCAAGCTCGGGGTGCCGTTCCAGCCGGAGGTCGCGATGGGGGCCATCGGCGAGGGCGACGTGCGCGTGCTGGACCACCGGCTGATCTCGAGCCTGAACGTGAGCGAGACCGAGCTGCGGGACATCGAGGAGCATGAGCGCGCGACCCTGCTGTCGCGAACCCAGCGCTTCCGTCGCGGCCGGGAGCGTCTCGATCTGCGGGGTCGCACGGCGATCATCGTCGACGACGGCGTGGCCACGGGTGCGACCGCCCGCGCGGCGTGCGAGGTGGCACGGGTCCTCGGCGCCGCCCGCATCGTGCTCGCGGTTCCAGTCGGTCCGCCGGACACCCTCGAGCGTTTCGCAGAGGCCGACGAGGTGATCTGCCTCGCGATGCCCGAGCAGTTCTGGGCGGTCGGCGCACACTACCGCGACTTCTCGCCCACGAGCGAGGAGGACGTCATCGTGCTGCTGGACGCAGCGGCGCGGAGGATGGAACGGGTGCGACCGGTCGCGGCCGGCTGCGACGAGGAGGTCGGCATCCCGCTCGACGACGTGCTCGTCGAGGGACATCTGCACCTGCCCGAGCCCACCGGCGCGATCGTGCTCTTCGCCCACGGCAGCGGCAGCAGCCGGCACAGTCCTCGCAACCGGATGGTCGCGGATGTCCTCTACGAGGCAGGGATCGGCACGCTGCTGCTCGACCTGCTGACGAGCGAGGAGGAGCTGGACCGCGCGAACGTCTTCGACATCCGCCTACTCGCCGATCGCCTCGTCGGGGTCGCGGAGTGGCTGCGCACGCGGCCGGGCGCCGCCGGGGCCAGACTGGGCTACTTCGGGGCGAGCACCGGAGCGGGCGCGGCCCTCGCCGCCGCGGCGCTGCGGCCCGACCTGGTCTCCGCAGTGGTATCGCGAGGTGGGCGCCCGGAGCTTGCGGGCGATCTGCTGGCCGAGGTCACGGCCCCGACGCTCCTCATCGTCGGGAGCGAGGATCCGCTCGTGCTGGACCTGAACCGCAGAGCGCTGACCGCGCTACGCGGCGAGAAGCGACTCTCCATCGTCGAGGGCGCGAGCCACCTGTTCGAGGAGCCCGGCACGCTCGCGGAGGTCGCCTTGCTCGCCCGCGACTGGTTCGCCGCCCACCTCCTGCCCTGAGTCAGCCGGTCCGGTCCCGGTGGCGCCGCCGCGGCAGTGACGGCAGGCTCGCCCACAACTCGTCGACCTGACGGAGGGCGTCGGCGAGGTCGCCGTCGTTCTCGATGACGACATCGGCGAGGGCGAGCCGGTCGGCATCGGAGGCCTGGGCGGCGATCCTCTGCTGGGCCTGTTCGCGCGTCATCCCCCGATCCGTCATCATGCGCCGAAGCCGGGTCTCGACCGGCGCCTGAACGACGACGACGAGATCGAACCCGTCGATGTCGCGCGTGCCCTCCGCGAGGAGCGGGATGTCATGGACCACGACCGCGTCCGGCGCGGCCGCAGCGACGAGTTCGCGCGATCGCTCGGCGATCAGCGGGTGCGTGATGGCGTTGAGCTCGGCGCGGCGTTGCGGATCGCCGAACACGATCTCAGCGAGGCCCGCACGATCCAGGGCGCCATCGGGTGCGAGCACCTCTTCGCCGAAGGTCTCGACGATGCGCGCCAGCCCGGGCGTGCCTGGGCGCACGACGTCACGAGCGAGCGCGTCGGCATCGATGAGCACCGCCCCGTGCTCGACGAGCCGCCGGGCGACCACCGACTTGCCGGATGCGATCCCTCCGGTGAGGGCGATCGTGAGCATGCTGCAATGCTAGCCTCGGCTGCGACAGGAGGGATGCGACGATGCTCGAGGTGCTCACCGGATCCGGTCTCGCGGTCGCCGCCGGCCTCAACGCCTACATCCCGCTGCTGACCCTCGGCCTCGCCGGTCGCTTCCTGGACTTCGTCGTGCTGCCCGCCGGCTGGGCGTGGCTCGAGAACGAGTGGGTGCTCATCATCCTGGGCGTGCTGCTCGTGATCGAGGTGGTGGCCGACAAGATCCCGGTCGTCGACTCCGTCAACGACTGGTTGCAGACGATCGTGCGTCCCGTCGCCGGGGGCATCGCCTTCGGCACGGGGTCGGCCTCCCAGACCGCCGTGGTCACCGATCCGTCGTCGTTCTTCACCTCGTCCGCGTGGGTGCCCGTGGCGATCGGGGTGGTGCTCGCCCTCGCCACACACGTGACCAAGATGGCGTCCCGCCCCGTGCTCAACGCCGCGACCGTCGGGGCCGCGGCGCCCGTCGTGAGCACCGCCGAGGACATCGGCAGCATCATCCTGAGCTTCCTCGCGCTCCTGATCCCGGTGCTCGTGATCGTCGCCATCGGCGGCGTGGTCGTGGGCTTCGTGCTGTTGTTCCGCCGCCGCGCCCGTCGCAAGCGCGAGGCCGCCCGAACCGCCTGACGATGCCGAACGACCGGCCCCCGAAGAGACCGGCCGTTCGTACGCTGCTGGTGGCTAGGAGTTGCTGCTCGCGAGCTTCTCGCGCAGCGCGGCGAGCGACTCGTCGTCAGCGAGCGTGCCGCCCGTGCTCGCGGCGTCCTCGCTCGAGAACGACGAGGCGCCGGCGGGAACCGCGCTCACGGGCATGTCCTCCTGAAGGGCTGCCGCGGCGACCTGCTTCTTGTGCTGCTCCCAACGCGCCTGGGCGGCCGCGTAGTCGGCCTCCCACTTCGCGCGCTGCTCCTCGAAGCCTTCCTTCCACTCGTTCGTCTCGGGGTCGAAGCCGTCCGGGTACTTGTAGTCGCCCCGCTCGTCGTACTCGGTGAGCATGCCGTACAGCGCCGGGTCGAACTCGGTGCCCTCGGGGTCGACGCCCTCGTTCGCCTGCTTGAGCGAGAGCGAGATGCGGCGACGCTCGAGGTCGATGTCGATGACCTTGACGAAGACCTCGTCACCGACCGACACGACCTGCTCCGCGAGCTCGACGTGCTTGCCGGAGAGCTCGGAGATGTGGACGAGGCCCTCGATGCCCTCCGCGACGCGAACGAATGCGCCGAACGGGACGAGCTTGGTGACCTTGCCGGGAGCGACCTGGCCGATCGCGTGGGTGCGGGCGAAGACCTGCCACGGGTCCTCCTGGGTCGCCTTGAGCGAGAGCGACACGCGCTCGCGCTCGAGGTCGACCTCGAGGATCTCGACCGTGACCTCCTGGCCCACCTCGACCACTTCGGAGGCGTGCTCGATGTGCTTCCAGGACAGCTCGGAGACGTGCACGAGGCCGTCGACGCCGCCGAGGTCCACGAAGGCGCCGAAGTTGACGATCGAGGAGACGACGCCCTTGCGGACCTGGCCCTTGGCGAGGTTGTTGAGGAACGTGGTGCGGGACTCGCTCTGCGTCTGCTCGAGCAGCGCACGGCGGGAGAGCACGACGTTGTTGCGGTTCTTGTCGAGCTCGAGGATCTTCGCCTCGATCTCCTGGCCGAGGTACGGCGTGAGGTCGCGGACGCGGCGCAGCTCGATGAGGGACGCGGGCAGGAAGCCGCGCAGTCCGATGTCGACGATGAGGCCGCCCTTGACGACCTCGATGACCGAACCGGTCACGACGCCGTCGGCATCCTTGATCTTCTCGACGTCGCCCCAGGCGCGCTCGTACTGCGCGCGCTTCTTGGAGAGGATGAGACGGCCTTCCTTGTCCTCCTTCTGGAGAACGAGGGCCTCGACCGTGTCGCCGACCTGGACCACCTCGGTGGGGTCGACATCGTGCTTGATAGAGAGCTCGCGGGAGGGGATGACACCCTCGGTCTTGTAGCCGACGTCGAGGAGGACCTCGTCCCGGTCGATCTTGACGACGGTGCCCTCGATGAGGTCTCCGTCGTTGAAGAACTTCAGCGTCTTCTCGACCGCGGCCAGGAAGTCGTCAGCTGATCCGATGTCGTTGATCGCGATCTGCTTGGGGGCCGTGGCGGTCGTTGCGGTTGTCATGTAGTGGTTGCTCCGGATGTGGACAGAATCGGGCCATCGACGGGGAATCGCAGGTTGTGGTCGCCGATGGCAGGCGAATAGATGTCGCGAATGCGACGTTCCAGCTTAGCGCCTCCTGCCCTCGAGGGCCAACGGCGCAGTCAGAGCCTAGCTGCTCGCGCCGCGTGCACCTCGCCGTACAGCGCGACGTGGTCGGCGGCCATGCGCCGCGAACTGAAGCGTGCCTCGACCGCCCGGCGGCAGGCAGCCCGGTCGAGTTCGCCGACCCGCGTGAGCGCGTCTGCGAGGTCGGCGATGGTGTCCCGGATGAGGCCGGTCACGCCGTCATCGATGATCTCGGGCACGGAACCGCGTGGCGTGGCGATCACGGGGGTGCCCGCGGCGAGCGCCTCGATCATGACGAGCCCGAAGGGCTCGTCCCAGGCGATCGGATTCAGCAACGCCAGCGCGCCGCCGAGCAGCTGCGTCTTCTGCGGCCGCGTGAGTTCGCCGAGGAACTCGTCCGAGGGGCCCAGGAGCGGGCGGACGACCGTCTCGAAGTACTCCAACTCCGGGGGCTCATGCATCTTCGCGGCGATTCGCAAGGGCACGCCCGCGCGGTGGGCGACCTCGATCGCCGTCGTGATGCCCTTGTCGGGACTCATCCGGCCGAGGAAGCAGCAGTACCCGCCGGAGCCCGCGCCGAACGGCACCATCGCCGGGTCGATGCCGTGATGGATGACACGGGCGATGCGCACTCCCGAAGCCGTCGAGGCCTGGTGCCGCGAGATCGCCACGACCGAGACATCCCGCGGCAGGGAGCCGAAGACCTCGAGCGTCGCCGGGGTGAAGGGGCCATGAGCGGTCGTCACGACGGGCACCCCCGCGGGCCGGTCCACGAGATGCGGGCCGATGAGGCTGTGATCGTGGATGACGTCCATGTCGGAAAGCTCGGCATAGGCGCGGGTCACGTGCCGCAGCTCGATGAGCGTCTGTCCCAGCGCCGCCGGATCCGACGGCGGGAACCCCGCCAGGCGCGGCACAGGGCACGTGCTGTCGCCGGACGCCGCCAGCAGCACCTCATGCCCCGCGGTCTGGAGTGCGAGGGCGAGGGCCTCGACGACGTACTCGGTGCCGCCGTAGGCCGCGGGCGGCACGGTGAGCCAGGGTGGGGCGATCAGTCCGACGCGCATCCGCTCACCGCTCCCCCGCGAATCGCGGGCTGGAATGCAGGTTCATCCCCTCGGGCAGTCCGGTGACCGTCGCGACATCATCGGCGACCGTCACGCTCACGCGCGTGCCCGCGAGCCTGAGGTTGTCGATCCGTACCCGGCCGAACTCCTTCGGCAGCGCCGGGGCGAGCCACGCCTCCCCCGCCGGCATGTCCGCGTCCAGTCGGAGCAGGGTCCGCACGAGCGAGATCGGTGTCGCGGCCGCCCAGGCCTGCGGGGAGCACGCGTTGGGGTAGGGCACGGGCTGCGCGTAGCTGCCCCTCGAGAACCCGCAGAACAGCTCGGGGAGCCGGCCGCCGAAGTGCTCGGCGGCATCGAAGATCGCCAGCGCCACCTTCTGGGATGCCTCGATGAGGCCGTAGCGCATGAGTCCCGCCGCAATGATCGCGTTGTCGTGCGGCCAGACCGAGCCGTTGTGGTAACTGGCCGGGTTGTACCTCGCCATATCGGTGCCGAGGGTGCGCACGCCCCAGCCGGAGAACATCTCGGGCGAGAGCAGTTGCTCGGCGACATACGGTGCCTTGTCGTCGTCGATGATGCCGCTCCACAGGCAGTGCCCCATGTTGGACGCTCGCGCATCCACGGCTCGCTTGTCCCGGTCCAGGGCGATTGCGTAGTACTTGCGCTCCTCCAGCCAGAATCGCTCGTTGAAGCGCGCCTTGAGCGCCGCCGCCCTGGTCTCCCACTCGCCCGCGAGCGTGCCGTCGCCGTGGTCGCGAGCGAGCCGTGCCCGGGTCCGGAAGGCGGCGTACGCGTAGCCCTGCACCTCGCACAGCGCGATGGGCCCCTCGGCGAGCGTGCCGTCCGCGAAGGCGATCGCGTCCCAGGAGTCCTTCCAGCCCTGGTTCGCCAGGCCGAGCTCGGAGCCGCGTTCGTACTCCACGAAGCCGTCGCCATCGAGGTCGCCGTGCAACAGCATCCACTCCAGTGCTCGGTCGGCGTGGTGCAGTAGGTCGGCCGCGTCCGCCGAAGTGAGCCCCCACGCCGACAGTTCCCCGACCGCGACCACGTACAGCGGCGTCGCGTCGACCGTGCCGTAGTAGGTGCTCCGGCCCGAAAGCGCGAGGCTCATGCTCGCGCCCAGCCGCACCTCGTGCAGGATCTTGCCCGGCTGCTCCTCGGTGAGCGGATCGGTCACCGTGCCCTGCAGGTCGCCGAGCGTGCGCAGCGTGCCGAGCGCGAGTCCCGGGTCGACGGGCAGCGCCATGATGGAGGCGAGAATCGAGTCCCGACCGAAGAGCGCCATGAACCAGGGGGCGCCGGCCGCGACCACGAGGCGCTCGGGGTGCTGTGCGTCGAAGATGCGCAGGGAGCCGAGATCGGACTGCCCGCGGCGGATCGCGAGCTCGATCGCGGAGTTCTCGATGGTGGGCATGGCCGCGTCCTCGTGCCAGTCCATGAACCGCCGTTCGGCGACGAGTTCGTGGCTGGGTCGCCCCTCGCCGAACTGCGGCACCGACTCGATCCCCGACCGGGTCGGGATCACCGAGAAGGTCGTGGTCCAGGCCTCGTGAGGTTCCAGCCGCAGACGGTGCAGCATCCGGTCGCCCTCGAGCACCGCGCCCGTGGAGCGGATCACGACGCCGCGGAAGTCATGGTCGGCGCCACCCTCGAACACGAGTCCGTCGGAGCCCGGTGTGGAGCGGTGGGCGTGCATCCCGGGCACCCTGGAGGCTTTCACGTCGAAGATGTCCGCGAAATCGACGCCGACCGTCACCTCGAGCAGCACCTCGATGACCTCCGGCGAGAAGTTGTTCAGCGTGAAGGTCTCGCGCAGCCCCACCCCGACCCAGCGCTCTCGGCGAACCAGGAGCGAGCCCTCGGCGCGTCCGGTTCCATGGTGCGCCCGGCCGAGGATCGTCGCGTGATAGGGCTCATGCACCATCGCCGACAGCACCTCGATGGGCAGCCCGTCGATGCGCGTCGACCAGGCCGAGACCAGGCGGGTGTCCTGCATGAAGAGGCCGTGCGGGCGGTCCGGCTCCATGTCGCCGTCCGCGCGGGACACGCAGAACGCCGAACCCTCGACGATCGTCACGGCATCGGCGCCCGCGGTTCGCGCCAGGGTGTCCTGGTTCCATCCGGTCATGGTCGCCCATCCTGGTCGCGATGCGCGCTCGGTGCGCGCTTCTAGTGTGCACCCCACCAGGCGGATCGCAGGGCAGAAGGTCCCGGTTCCGGGGTCTTCAGCGCTGGGCCCAGCCCGCGCGCTCGCGCCGGTAGAACGCGACTTTCAGCAGTTCGTTCGCGGTGAGGTAGAGCACCAGCAGCGCGAGCACGCCGGCGCCGATCGACCACGGAATGGGTTCGAGTCCGAGGGGGCCGGCGAGAAGGGGAACGGATGGCAAGGCGATGGTGACCGCGGCGACGACGAGGCTCGCGATCACGAGTCCGCGCGCGGGGCGGGACATCCAGAACGGACGCGCGGTGCGCAGCGAGAACAACACGGTCAGTTCGGTGAGCGTCGACATCACGAACCAGGCACCTTGGAAGACCGGCTCGTCGGCGTGAGCGACGAGGATCAGCAGGGCGAAGGTCGCGAGATCGAAGACGGTCGAGAGCAGGCCGAAGACGAGCATGAATGAGCGGATGGAACGCAGGTCCCAGCGCACGGGCCGACCGAGCCGCTCCGGATCGACGGCATCGCCGGAGATCGCCATAGCCGGGATGTCGCTCAGGAAGTTCAGCAACAGGATCTGCCGGGGCAGCAGCGGCAGGAAGCTCAGGAACAGGCTCGCCGCGGCCATCGATAGCATGTTCCCGAAGTTGGCGCTCATCGTGAGCCTGATGTACTTGAGCGTGTTGGCGAAGGTCTGGCGTCCGAGCCGGACGCCCGTGGCCACGACGTCGAGGCCCTTCTCGAGCAGCACGATGCTCGAGGCCTGCTTCGCGACATCCACGGCGCTGTCGACCGAGAGGCCGACGTCGGCCGCGTGCAGCGCGGGCGCGTCGTTGATGCCGTCGCCGAGGAACCCCACGACCTCGCCAGCCGCCCGGAGCGCACGCACGATGCGCTGCTTGTGCATGGGTTCCACCTCGGCGACGACATGCACGTCGCGCATCCGCATCGCGAGCCTCGAATCGTCGAGTCGCTCAACCTCGGGCCCCGTGAGCACGATCGAGGCATCGATGCCCACGGCGAACGCGATCGCGCAAGCGGCGCGCACGTTGTCGCCCGTGATCAGGCGCACGCTCACGCCGAGCGAGCCGAGGTCGGCGATCGCTTCGGCGGCGCCCTCCTTGGGCGGGTCATGGAAGGCGAGGATGCCCTCGAGCACCAGCTGCCGCTCGTCCGAACGGTCGACGGCGGTGCCCCGGTCGAGGGCGCGGGTCGCGACCGCGACGACGCGGAAGCCGTCCGTGCTCAGTTGTGCGTAACGCGCCTCGACCTGCGCGCGCACGGTGTCCAGCGCCACGACCTGCCCGCCGGAACGAGCGAGATCGCAGCACGCGAGCACGGAGTCAAGGGCGCCCTTGGTGATGAGGGTATCGACCCCGTCGAGTTCGGTGAGCACGGAGAGACGTTTGCGCTGGAAGTCGTACGGCACCTCGGCGAGGGCCGTCGCGCCGCCGGCGACCGCCATCCTCGCGAGGATGGCATCGTCGAGCGGGTTCGCGAAGGCGGCCTGGAGGCCCGCGTTCAGGGAGGCGAGCCGCAGCACCCGCTCACTCTCGGCCCCGGTCACATCGATGGCCGCATCGAGGCGTGCGGCGCCGCGCGTGAGGGTGCCGGTCTTGTCGGTGCACAGCACGGTGAGCGAACCGAGGTCTTCGATCGCGTCCAGTCGCTTGACGATCACGCTTCGCTCGGCGAGGCGCCGGGCGCCCGAGGAGAGACTCAAGGAGACGATTGCCGGGAGCATCTGCGGTGTGATCCCGACGGCGAGGGCGAGGGAGAACAGCAGGGATGCGACGATGTCCCGACCTGCGATCCAGTTGACGACGAAGATGAAGACCGTCAGCACGAGCATGAATCGCACGACGAGACCGCCGAAGGCCGAGATGCCGCGCTCGAAGGAGGTCGTGACGTCGCGCTCCTGAAGGGCATGCGTCACCCTGCCGAGTTCTGCGTCCTTGCCGGTGCGCATCGCGACGGCCAGCCCGCTACCGCTCGTGACATGGCTGCCCTGGTAGACGCAATTGAGTCTCGCCACGAGCGGAGCGGTCGCGTCGGGCCTTGCGTCGGCGTCCTTCTCGACCGGGAAGGACTCCCCGGTGAGCGCGGACTCATCGACCAGCAGGCTCGTGCACTCGACCAGGCGGCAGTCGGCCGGCACGACGTCGCCCGCGCCCAAGGCGATCACGTCCCCCACGACCACCTCATGCACCGGGACCGTGGTGATGCCGCCGTCCCGCAGCACGCGCACGGTGACCTGCACGCGTTCCAGCAGCTGCGCGACCGCGGAGTCCGCGCGAAACTCCTGCCAGAAACCGAGGAGACCGCTCGCCGCGATGATCGCGATGATGATGCCGCCGTCGAGCACGTCGCCGAGCGCCATCGAGACGACCGTGGCAACCACGAGGATGAGCACGATCGGGCTCGTGAACTGCGCCAGCAGGATGCGGAGCACCGGCCGGCGGTGCCCACCACGACGATCGATGGTGCGATCCAGCCGCGCCCGTGCCTGCACGGTCGAGAGACCACGCCGGCTGCTCTGGACCCCATCGAGGATCTGGTCGATGCCGCCGAGCCACGGCTCGCGGTTCGGCTCCCACCCGGTCGTCACCGCAGCAGCGCGCCCTTGAGGGTGTCGAGTCCGACGCCGCCGAGGTCGAGGGCGCGCTTGTGGAAGTCCTTGAAGGAGAACGCGGCGCCCTCTCGCTGCTGCGCGGCGTCGCGGATCTGCTCCCAGATGCGCTGCCCGACCTTGTACGAGGGTGCCTGGCCCGGCCAGCCGAGGTAGCGGTTGACCTCGAAGCGCACGAAGGCGTCGTTCATGTTCACGTTGCGGCGCATGAACTGCAGGGCGTAGTCCGCGTCCCAGACCCCCGTGCCCTCGAGGTTCTGCTTGCCGAGGTGCACGCCGATGTCGAGCACGACCCGCGCGGCGCGCATGCGCTGGCCGTCGAGCATCCCGAGCCGGTCGGCGGGGTCGGCGAGGTAGCCGAGCTCCTCCATGAGTCGTTCGGCGTAGAGCGCCCAGCCTTCGGCGTGGCCGCTGGTGCCGCCGAACTGGCGGCGCCAGGTGTTCAGGGTCGCGCGGTTGTAGACCGCTTGGCCGATCTGCAGGTGGTGCCCTGGAACGCCCTCGTGGTACACCGTCGTCTTCTCGCGCCAGGTGTCGAACTCGGTGACGCCTTCGGGCACACTCCACCACATCCGGCCGGCGCGCGAGAAGTCGTCGCTGGGGCCGGTGTAGTAGATGCCGCCCTCCTGCGTGGGGGCGATCATGCACTCGAGCGCCGTGACGGGCTCGGGGATGTCGAAGTGCTCGCGGGAGAGTTCGGCAACGGCGCGGTCGCTGAGCTGCTGCATCCACTCCCGCAGCGCCCTGGTGCCGTGCAGCTTGCGGGACTGATCCTGCTCGAGGAAGGCGATCGCCTCCTCGACGCCGGCCCCGGGCTTGATCTCGCCGGCGACACGGGTCTGCTCGTCGATCATGCGCTGCAGCTCTTCGCGACCCCAGTCGTAGGTCTCGTCGAGATCGATCTTCGCCCCGAGGAAGTGCTGGGAGCGCAGCTCGTAGAGCTCGCGGCCGATGGCGTCCTGCTCGGTCGCGGCCGGGGCGAGTTCGGTCTCGAGGAACTCGGCGAGTCGTGCGTACGCGTCCGCGGATGCCTCGGCCCCCGTGCCGAGGTCGGCGACGAGCGACTGCGGCAGCGCGCCGCCGTTCTCGAGCGCGGCGGAGCCGGTGAAGTCGAAGAAGAAGCCGAGCGGGTCACCGTGCTTGCGCGCCTGCTGCGCGACCTCCGCCACCTGCCTTCGCGCTGGGACCACGCCGTCAGCGATGCCCTTGCGCAGCGTCTGGATGTACCCGTCGATCGCACCGGGCACGTTGCCCAGGCGCTTGGCGACGAGCGACCAGTCGTGCTCGGTCGCGTGCGGCATGAGGTCGAAGATCTCGCGGATGCCCTGCGCCGGCGAGGCGATGACGTTCAGATCGCGCTCGAACAGCTTCGCCTCCGAGGCGCGGACCTCGAGACCGAGCTCGGAGGTGATGTCGGCCTTGGTCACCGCATCGATGTCGTCGACGGGCGTCGCGGCCTCGAGCGCGGTGATGACCTTCTTCGCCTCCGCGATGTAGCGCTCGTGCCCGGCGGGCGAGGTGTCGCCGATCTCGCCGATGCGGCCTTCGAGACCGATCCAGATCGCGACGTCGGGGTCGAGGTCCACCATCGTGGTGACCCAGTTCTCGGCGATCGCATCGATCGCGGTCGGCGTTCTCGGGGGTGCGTCGGTCATGCCCCGAGCCTAGCCGGGCGGCGCGCCGACGGGCCGGGTCAGTGCGCGGCGGCGTCCCAGTTCGGGCCGGTGCCGACCTGCACCTCGAGCGGCACGCTGAGCTCGGCCGCTCCCGCCATCCGCTCCCGCACGATCGTCGTGAGGGCGTCGAGTTCGCCAGGCGCGACCTCGAACACGAGTTCGTCGTGCACCTGCAGCAGCATCCGCGAGCCCATGCCCGCCATGTCACGGTCGATCTCGATCATCGCGCGCTTGAGGATGTCCGCTGCGGAGCCCTGGATCGGCGAGTTGAGCGCCTGCCGCGCCGCGTTCTCGCGCAGCACCCGGTTGTTGGAGGACAGGTCGGCGAAGGGCCGGCGACGACCGAAGATCGTCGTCGTGTAGCCGTCGACGCGCGCCTGCTCGACGACGTTGCGCAGGTAGTCGCGCACCGCCCCGAAGCGCGCGAAGTAGTCCGCCATGAGCTCCTTGGCCTCGCTCGTCTCGATGCGCAGCTGCTTGGAGAGCCCGAAGGCGCTCAGCCCGTACGCGAGGCCGTAGGACATCGCCTTGACCTTCGTGCGCATGAACGGGGTGACCTCCTCGGGCGCCACCCCGAAGATGCGCGAGCCGACGAAGCGGTGCAGGTCCTCCCCCGAGTTGAACGCCTCGATGAGGCCCTCGTCCTTCGACAGGTGCGCCATGATGCGCATCTCGATCTGCGAGTAGTCGGCCGTCAGCAGGGTCTCGAATCCCAGGCCGGCCTCGAACGCGGAACGGATCTCGCGACCCACCTCGGTCTTGACCGGCACGTTCTGCAGGTTGGGGTCGTTCGAGGCGATGCGCCCGGTCGCCGAACCGGCTTGCTCGTACGTCGTGTGCACGCGGCCCGTCGCGTCCACGGCCTTGTCGATCGAGGCGATGATCTGCAGCAGCTTGGTCGCGTCGCGGTGCTGCAGCAGCAGGTCGAGGAAGGGATGCGGCGCCTGTTCCTGCAGGTCGGCGAGGCTCGCCGCGTCCGTCGAGAAGCCCGTCTTGTTGGAGCGGGTCTTGGGCATGCCGAGCTGGTCGAAGAGCACCTCCTGCAGCTGCTTGGGGCTGCCGAGGTTGATCTCGCGGCCGATCTCGGCGAAGGCCAGCTGCGCGACCTCCGCCGCCTTCTCGCCGAGATCGGCGGTGAGCCGGGCGAGGATCTCGCGGTTGACCGTGACGCCGGTGCGCTCCATGGTCGCGAACACCGGCACGAGCGGCATCTCGATCTCCTCGAGCACGCCGAGGGAACCGGCATCCAGCTTCTCGGAGAGATACGCGGCCAGCCGCAGCGAATACCACGCCTCCGTCGCCGGACTCGCGGGCTCGTTCTCCGGCACGAGCTGGTTCGGGTCGGAGACCTGCAGGGTCTCCCCGAGGTGGTACTCGACCTGCGACTCGAGCGTGTCCGGCTTCGAGCCCGGTCGCAGCAGCCAGCCCGCGAGCATCGTGTCGTACGCGATGCCGGCGATCTCCACCCCGGAGTCCCGGGCGATCTTCAGTTGCGCCTTCGCCGAGGTCATGACCTTCGGAGCCGGGCCGGACAGCCACTGCTCGAGCGCGACGTAGTCGGGCCGCCCCGGCGCCCACGGCACGTAGGCGGTCTCGTCGGCGGCGCCGAGACCGAAGCCGGCGACCCGCCCGTTCGCGCTCTCCACGCGCAGCCCGAGGGCGTTGACGCCGTCGGAGGACTGGGTCGCGATCCACTTCGCGAGTTCCTCATCGATCATCGTGCGGATCACGGGGATGCCGCTGGCCGCCGGGGCGGTCGCCGCGACGGCATCCTCGCCCTGCTCGGCCGCCGCGATCTTGAGCACGCGCTCGAGCAGGGTCTTGAACTGGAGCCGGTCGAAGACGTCACGCACGGCCACCACGTCCATGGGCCTGCGGGCGAGGTCGGCCGGCGCGAGCGGCAGCGGCACATCGGTGACGAGGTGGTTGAGCCTGCGGTTGAGGATGGCCCGGTCCGCCTGATCGCGGAGGTTCTGCCCGACGACGCCCGTGATCTCGTCGGCGTGGGCGAGCACCTGATCGAGGCTGCCGTACCGCGTGATCCACTTCACCGCGGTCTTCTCGCCGACCTTGTCGATGCCGATGAGGTTGTCGGATGTCTCGCCCACGAGCGCCGCGACATCCGGATACTGCTCCGGCTCGATGCCGTAGCGCTCGACGACCGCGTCGCGATCGTAGCGCTTGAGCTCGGAGACGCCGCGCGCGTTCGGGTACAGCAGGGTCACGCCGGGTTTGACCATCTGGATCGCGTCCCGGTCGCCGGAGACGACAAGCACCTCGAAGCCCTGCTCGCTGCCCTGGGTCGCGAGGGTCGCGAGGATGTCGTCGGCCTCGAAGTCCTCCTTCGTGATGGTCGGCACGCCCATCGCCCCCAGCGCCTCCTCGAGCAGCGGCACCTGCCCGACGAACTCGGGCGGGGTCTCCCCGCGCGTGCCCTTGTACTCGGCGTACTCGCGGGTGCGGAACGAGTAGCGGGAGATGTCGAAGGCGACCGCGAGGTGCGTGGGCTTCTCGTTCTGCAGCAGCAGGATCAGCATGGAGAGGAAGCCGTGGATGGCGTTGGTGTGCTGTCCGTCGCGCGTCGTGAAACTGTCGACGGGCAGCGCGTAGAACGCGCGGAAGGCAAGCGAGTGGCCGTCGATCACGAGAAGGGTAGGCTTTTGCGAGTCCGGCACCCGGCCAGCCTAGCCGCGACATCCGACACCTCGAGGTGGAGAGAACGATGCACACGAAGTACCCCGCCGACCTCGATCCGGAGCTCCTCCAACGTCTGGTCGACACCAACGGCGGCGCGCTCACGCAGAAGATGGGCGTGGAGTACCTCGAGCTCTCGGCCGAGCACTCGGTGGCGACGATGCCCGTGCTCGGCAACACGCAAGTCATCGGAATCCTGCACGGTGGAGCGCATGTCGTGCTCGGTGAGTCCCTCGGTTCGATGTCCTCCGCGATTCACGCAGGCCCGGGTCGCACCGCGATGGGCATCGAGATCAATGCCACCCACAGCCGATCGATCGACCACGGGATCGTGACCGCGACGTGCGATGCGCTCGTGCTCGGCCGCACCCTCGCCACCCACGAGATCGTCATCCGCGACGAAGATGGCCGGAGGCTGTCGACGGTGCGGATGACGAACATCCTCCGCGCGCTGGAGCGATGAGCGAAGGCCGTTTCTGGCCTTCGCCGCGACGCCAGTGCCGATGCCCGTCTCGGGCATCGGTCTTACAGCGTCAACGCTACTTCTTGGCGCTGAGCTGCTCGATGATCGCCTGGGCGACGTCGTGCATCGTCAGACGGCGGTCCATGGATGCCTTCTGGATCCAGCGGAACGCCTCCGGCTCGGTGAGCCCCATCTTCTCGTTCAGCAGGCCCTTGGCGCGGTCGACGAGCTTGCGGGTCTCGAAGCGTTCGACGAGGTCGGCGACCTCCGCCTCGAGCGTGATGATCTGCGTATAGCGGCTCAGGGCGATCTCGATCGCCGGCAGCAGGTCGTTGGGCGTGAACGGCTTCACGACGTAGGCGAGCGCACCGGCCTCGGAGGCCCGCTCCACGAGCTCCTTCTGACTGAACGCGGTCAGCAGCACGACCGGCGCGATGTGGTTCTTGCTCAAGCGCTCGGCCGCGGAGATGCCATCGAGCTGCGGCATCTTGACGTCCATGATCACGAGGTCGGGGCGCAGCTCCGTGGCAAGGGCGACGGCGGTCTCCCCATCGGCGGCCTCGCCGACCACCTCGAATCCGTTGTCCCGAAGAATCTCGACGATGTCCATGCGGATGAGCGACTCGTCCTCCGCGACGACGACGCGGCGAGGGGCCGTGGTTGCTGCATCCTGGTCATTCACGGGTAAGAGCCTACGGTATTCGGCCCAGGCTCCTGCGATACGCTCGTAGCAGAGCCGGATTGGCGGAATGGCAGACGCAGGGCACTCAAAATGCTCCGCCCGGAAGGGTGTGTGGGTTCAAGTCCCACATCCGGCACGTTCGAGAGGGCGTCCCCGTCAGGAGGCGCCCCTTCCGAGTTTCGCGAGCCGCAACCAGGTCTGCACCACGGTGTCGGGGTTCAGCGACATCGACTCGATCCCCTCACGCACGAGCCACTCCGCGAGGTCGGGGTAGTCGCTCGGGCCCTGCCCGCAGATGCCGATGTACTTGCCCTTTCGCAGACACGCCTCGATTGCCAGCGAGAACATGCGCAGCACGGCCGGGTCGCGCTCATCGAAGGTCTGCGCGACGAGTGCTGAGTCGCGGTCCAGGCCGAGGGTCAGCTGCGTCATGTCATTCGAGCCGATCGAGAAGCCGTCGAAGTGCTCCAGGAAGTCGTCGGCGAGCACCGCGTTGCTCGGCAACTCGCACATCATGATCACCTTCAGGCCGTTCTCCCCTCGACGTAGCCCGTTCTCCGCGAGCAGGTCGAGCACCGCGCGACCCTCATTCACCGTTCGCACGAAGGGGACCATGACCTGGAGATTCGTCAGGCCCATCTCCTCGCGAACGAACCGCAAGGCTTCGCACTCCATGTCGAAACACTCGCGGAATCCCGGGGAGATGTACCGCGCGGCGCCGCGATAGCCGATCATCGGGTTCTCTTCCCGCGGCTCGTACCGGTCCCCGCCGATGAGGTTCGCGTATTCGTTCGACTTGAAGTCGCTCAGTCGCACGATCACGGGTTCCGGAGCGAAGGCCGCCGCGATCATCGACACGCCCTCCGCGACGCGCCGCACGAAATACTCGCGCGGAGACGAGTACGCAGCGATGCGGTCGGCCACATCGTCGTGCAGTGCCTTGGGAAGGGCGTCGAAGTCGAGGAGCGCCTGGGGATGAATGCCGATCTGCTGATTGATGATGAACTCGAGGCGCGCGAGACCCACACCGCTGTTCGGGAGTTTGGCCAGGCTGAACGCCTGGTCTGGAGTCGCGACGTTCATCATGATCTTCACGGGCGGTTCGGGCATCTCATCGAGCCGCGTTTCCTCCTCCACGAAGGGCAGCAGACCCTCGTACACCACCCCGTCGTCGCCTTCCGAGCACGAGACCGTCACGGGGCTGCCGTCAGAGAGCACCTGTGTCGCGCTGCCGGTTCCCACGACGGCCGGGATGCCGAGCTCGCGCGCGATGATCGCGGCGTGGCACGTGCGACCCCCGCGATTGGTCACGATCGCGCTTGCGCGCTTCATGATCGGCTCCCAATCGGGGTCGGTCATGTCCGCGACGAGAACGTCGCCGGGCTGGAAGCGATCCATGTGCGCGACGGAGGTGAGCACGCGCACGGGACCGGCCCCGATGCGTTGACCGATCGCCCTGCCCACGACCGCGACCGGCCCGCGCTCCTGGAGCACGAAACGGCGCATGACGTTGCCGCCCTCGCGCGAGACGACGGTCTCGGGCCGGGCCTGGAGGATGTAGAGCCGACCGTCTATCCCGTCCTTCGCCCACTCGATGTCCATCGCCCGCGCGTAGTGCTCCTCGATCGTCAGGGCGTGCCTGCCGAGCTCCTGCACCTCCTCGTCGGTGATCGAGAAGCGCCGACGATCCGCCTCGGGCACATCGATGAACTCCGTGCTGCCGACGACCGCCGTGCCCACGGCATACCGCATCGCGATCGCCTTCTCCCCCAGCGACCGTTTCAGGATCGCCGGGCGGCCGGCACGCAGCGCCGGCTTGTACACGTAGAACTCGTCCGGGTTGACCGAGCCCTGCACCACGGCCTCCCCGAGGCCGTACGCGCTCGTGATGAAGACCGCGCCGTCGAAGCCCGACTCTGTATCCACGGTGAACATGACCCCGGAGGCGCCGACATCCGAACGCACCATCCTCTGCACCCCGGCCGAGAGCGCCACGTCGCGGTGATCGAAGCCGTGATGCACGCGATAGGCGATCGCGCGGTCGTTGTACAACGATGCGTAGACGCTGCGCACGGCCGCGAGGATGTTGTCGATGCCACCGATGTTCAGAAAGGTCTCCTGCTGGCCGGCGAATGACGCGTCCGGGAGATCCTCGGCGGTCGCGCTCGAACGCACGGCCCAGGTGACCGTTTCGGGGGCGGGATCGTCCGCGAGCAGTTTCGCGTAGGCATCCGTGACGTCGCGTTGGAGATCGTCTGGCATCGGCTGTGCCTCGATCCAGGAACGGATCTCGGCGCCGACCCTTGCCAGCTCCGCGACGTCGTCGATGTCGAGCGCCTCCGCCGCGGCCCAGATGCGCTGATCGAGTCCGTCGAGCGCGAGAAAGCCGCGGTAGGCATCTGCGGTCGTCGCGAACCCGCCTGGAACGCGCACGCCGGTGTCCGCCAGCTGCGAGACCATCTCGCCGAGCGACGCGTTCTTGCCGCCGACCTGGGCAAGGTCCGCCATGCCGATCTCGTCGAACCACAGGATGTTCGCCATAGTCGTGCTTCCTCTCTCACTTCTGCCGGTGCTACGCCCGCAGCCTCATGGTCTCCAGGATGACCGCGGACATCTCCTCGACGCTCTTGGTCGAGGAGTTCAGATACGGAATCCGGTGCCGACGGTACAGATCCTCCGCACGGCGCAACTCCAGCGTGCACTGTTCGAGCGAGGCGTAGCGGGAGCCGGGGCGCCGTTCCTGCCGCACCTGGCTGAGTCGCTGCGGCGTCGTGATCAGCCCGAAGCAGCGTCGCGAGTACGGTGCGATGGCGCGCGGCAACTCCTCGGCCGGGAAGTCGTCATCCGTCAGCGGGTAGTTCGCCGCGAGCAAACCGTATTGCAGCGCGAGGTACATCGTGGTCGGGGTCTTGCCGCAACGTGACGGGCCGATGATCACGATCTCGGCACTGTCGAGGGCGCGCAGACTCTTGCCGTCGTCGTGTTCGATCGCGTACTCCACCGCTCGCATGCGCGCGCGGTACTGCGCCGCGTCACCGAGACCGTGGTACTGGCCGGGCTGCGCGGAGGCACTCGTCGCGAGCACGTGCTCGAGCTCGGCGAGGTGCCCGTGAAGCAGGTCGATCGTCACCGCACGAGACTCCCGGAGCACCTGCTGCACCGCCGTGGACTTCACGGTGGTGAAGACCAGCGGTGCCGAGCCCCGGGTTGCCGAATCGTCGATCTCCCGCACGATCTCTCGCGCGCGATCCGGGTTGTCCACGAACGGCAGCGTGCGACGATCGAAATCGAGCGCCGGAAAGTTCGACAGCAGGGCGCTGCCGAGCGTCTCCGCCGTGATGCCCGTGCTGTCGGAGATGAAGAAGACAGCCCGGGGAGAGGGTTCGTCCACGTCCCTCCTCCGCTGAACTCGACATCGTCGTACTCAGCGAAGACTATGGGACCGCGCACGAGCCCGGCAGGGACCAAAGCACTACGAGGCTCCGAGCGCCTCGGGACAGCTCAGTCTGCGTGCACTCCGGACTCCCACGCCGGCGCGACGGCATTGATGGCGTCGCCCATGACGTGCACGCGGAGGTCATTCGTCGAGCCCGGGATGCCGGGAGGCGAGCCGGAGATGACCACGACCTTGTCCCCGACCGCGGCGAGCCCCCGGCCCAGCAGCACCTCGTCCACCTGGCGGTACATCGCATCGGTGTGGGTGACCCGGCTCACGACGAATGACTCGATGCCCCAGAACAGCGCCATGCGGCGCCGGATCGCCTCATCGGTGGCGAAGGCCTTCATCGGCACCCTGAACCGCAGCCGCGACATCCGCCTGGCGGAGTCGCCGGACTCCGTGAAGATGCACACGTACTTGGCGTCGACGAAGTCGGCGACCTCCGCGGCGGCCAGGGTGAGAGCACCTCCGAGGGTGCGCGGCTTGGTGCCCAGCGGCGGAATCCGGTCCAGGCCGTGCGCCTCGGTCGACTCCACGATGCGGGCCATGGTCTGCACGGTCACGACCGGATAGTGTCCGACGCTCGTCTCGCCGGAAAGCATGACCGCATCCGCGCCGTCGAGAATGGCGTTCGCGACATCGGATGTCTCGGCGCGAGTCGGAACCGGCGACGAGATCATCGACTCCAGCATCTGGGTCGCGACGATGACGGGCTTGGCCATGCGGCGCGCGAGCTCGATCGTGCGCTTCTGCACGATCGGCACGGCCTCGAGCGGCAGCTCGACCCCGAGGTCGCCACGGGCGACCATGATCGCATCGAACGCATTGATGATGTCCTCGAGGTGATCGACCGCCTGCGGCTTCTCGATCTTGGCGATCACCGGGACCTTACGGCCCTCCTCGGCCATGATCTCGTGCACGCGCACGATGTCGTCCGCGTTTCGCACGAACGAGAGCGCGATGAGGTCCGCACCGAGTTGGAGGCCCCAGCGCAGGTCGTCCTCGTCCTTGTCGGAGAGTGCGGGCACGTTGACCGCGACGCCGGGCAGGTTGATGCCCTTGTTGTCGGAGACCGGGCCGGCGACGATGACCTCGGTCGTGACGACCGGGCCGGAGACCTCGACGACCTTGACCTTGACTTTGCCGTCATCGATGAGCAGGAAGTCGCCGGGCGAGACGTCGCCGGGCAGACCCTTGAACGTCGTGCCGACGAGCTCCTTGGTGCCCACGACATCCTCGGTGGTGATCTTGAAGAGGTCGCCCACCGCGAGCTCATGGGGCCCGGCGGCGAACTTGCCGAGGCGGATCTTGGGACCCTGCAGGTCGACCATGACGGCGACCGCGCGTCCGGAGTCCTCGGCGGCCTTGCGCACGTTCGCGTAGACCTCCTCGTGCACGGCGTGGGTGCCGTGGCTGAGGTTCATGCGAGCGACATCGACACCTGCATCGATGATCGCCCTGATGTTCTCATAGCTCGATGTCGCCGGCCCGAGGGTGGCGACGATCTTGGCTCGTCTCATGACTTCCTTACTGGTGGTGGCAGCGGTGGCGGGAGGAAGGCTCTAGATGGCGATCGCGCGGTCGGTGGGGCGTACGGGCGAAGGCAGGTGCGTCTCGCCCTCGAGGAAGCGGTCGACGGCCGCCGCCGCTGCGCGCCCCTCGGCGATGGCCCACACGATGAGGGACTGGCCGCGCCCGGCATCGCCGGCCACGAACACCCCGGACTCGCTCGTCTCGTACTGGCCGTCGCGCTCGATCGTGCCGCGCTCGTCGAAGGGCACCCGCAGTTGCTCACCGAGGGTCTCCGATTCCGGGCCGGTGAAGCCGAGGGCCAGCAGCACGAGGTCGGCGGGGATCTCGCGCTCCGTCCCCGACTTCGGCACGCGCCGGCCGTCGAGGTACTCCGTCTCCGCGACCCGGATGGCCCGCACCTCGCCCGCCTCGTTGGCGAGGAACTCCACGGTCGAGGCGAGATAGACCCGCTCGCCGCCCTCCTCGTGGGCGCTCGAGACCTCGAAGAGCGTCGGCGCCATCGGCCAGGGCTGGTGATCGGGGCGCTCCGCGGGCGGCTGCACGCCGATCGCGAGGTTGGTGACCGAGAGCGCACCCTGACGGTGCGCCGTGCCGATGCAGTCCGCACCGGTGTCGCCGCCGCCGAGCACGACGACGTGCCTGCCCTCGGCGGTCACGTGGTCGGCGATCGTGTCGCCGGCGCCGACCCGGTTGGCCTGCACGAGGTAGTCCATGGCGAAGTGCACCCCGAGCAGGTCGCGACCGGGGATCGCGAGGTCGCGCGGAACGGTCGCGCCGGTCGCGATGAGCACCGCGTCGTAGCGCTGATTGAGGTCGTCCCACGCGATGTCGACACCGACGTCGACGCCGGCGCGGAAGCGCGTGCCCTCGGTCTGCATCTGGTTCAGGCGCGCCTCGAGGTGCTTCTTCTCCATCTTGAAGTCGGGGATGCCGTACCGCAGCAGCCCGCCGATCCGGTCGTCGCGCTCGAACACCGCCACCGTGTGACCGGCTCTCGTCAGCTGCTGCGCGGCCGCGAGGCCCGCGGGGCCGGAACCGACGACCGCGACGGTCTTGCCGGTGAGCCGCTCGGGCGGGTGGGGTACGACGAGACCGTTCGCGTAGGCCTCGTCGATGATCGAGACCTCGATCTGCTTGATCGTCACCGCCGGCTGGTTGATGCCGAGCACGCAGGAACTCTCGCACGGCGCGGGGCACAGCCGGCCAGTGAACTCCGGGAAGTTGTTGGTGGCGTGCAGCCGCTCGATCGCCTGGGCGCCCTCGCCGCGCCACATGAGATCGTTCCACTCCGGGATGAGGTTGCCGAGGGGGCAGCCCTGGTGGCAGAA
>JBAQPI010000056.1:0-9976 GCA_049305635.1 Rhodoglobus sp.
CCCCGACGTGGTGCGGGCGGTGCAGGATGCCGCGGCACGGGGCCTCGGATTCGGCGCACCCTCTCCGGCCGAGACCGACCTCGCCGAGCTCATCCGGTCCAGGGTGCCGTGGGTGGAGCGGGTGCGACTGGTCTCCACCGGCACCGAGGCGACTATGACCGCCATCCGGCTCGCGCGCGGTGCGACCGGCCGCGACCTCGTCGTCAAGTTCGCCGGCCACTACCACGGTCACTCCGACGGGCTCCTGGCGGCCGCCGGGTCGGGCCTGGCGACCCTCGCGATCCCCGCCTCGGCGGGCGTGCCGGCGCCGATCGCGGCGCAGACGATCGTGATCGGCTACAACGACGAGGCGGCCGTGCGGGAGGTGTTCGATCGGCACGGTGACCGCATCGCGGCCGTCATCGCCGAGGCTGCCGCCTGCAACATGGGCGTCGTGCCCCCGGCCCCCGGCTTCAACGCCTTCCTGCGCGACATCGCCCACCGGCACGGCGCGCTGCTGATCCTCGACGAGGTGCTCACCGGGTTCCGCGCGAGCGCCGCCGGCTGGTGGGGGCTCGAGCCGGTCACGCCCGACCTCGTGACCTTCGGCAAGGTCGTCGGCGGCGGCCTGCCGCTCGCGGCACTCGCCGGCCCCGCGGCCCTGCTCGAGCAACTCGCACCACTCGGGCCCGTGTACCAGGCGGGCACGCTCAGCGGCAATCCGGTCGCGGTCGCAGCGGGCCTCGCGATGCTCCGGGGCGCGGATGACGCGGCTCACGCCCGCCTCGCCGCCGCCGCAGACGCCGTCGCCGCCGCGGCGTCCGAGTCACTGACCGCCGCGGGAGTCCCGCACGTCGTGCAGCGCGCCGGCACGCTGTTCTCCGTCTTCTTCGCGGACGCGCCGGTCGCGGACTACGCCGCCGCGCAGGCTCAGCACTCCGGTCGCTACCCCGCGTTCTTCCACGCGATGCTCGGCGCGGGCGTCAGCCTGCCCCCGAGCGTGTTCGAGGCCTGGTTCCTCTCGGCGGCGCATGACGAGACGGCGATCGGCCGCATCATCGAGGCGCTGCCGGCGGCCGCCCAGGCTGCCGCGGCATCGCACTGACGCATTCCCCTGCGGGAATGCATGCGCGAGGATGGAGGGCAGCGCGCTGTCGTCGCCGCGTCGACCCACTCCACTCGCCCGAGAGACGGGGCTAGGGTGGAACCGCATAGGAAACGATCGGAGAGCCCATGAAAGGCAAGATCCTCCTCGTCGTCGGACTCGGCGTCGGCTACGTGCTCGGCACGCGGGCCGGTCGCGAGAAGTACGACCAGATGAAGGCCACGGCGTTGAAGTTCTGGAACGACCCGCGCGTGCAGCAGCGTGTCGACGAGGCCCAGGACTTCGTCAAGGAGAAGGCGCCTAACGTGGCCGAGTTCCTCGCGGACGGTGCGAAGACGGTCGTCACCAAGGTCCCCGGCACGAAGGCCCCGGTCACGAAGCCGGCGACCAAGCCCGCGACCACGCGAAGCACGACCCCCAAGAAGTAGTCGGCGATGACCGACACGACCACAGGCCCGTCCGCGCCCAAGCCCAAGCGGTCGCTCTTCACGCTCATCGGGGATCTGCCGACCCTCGTCGCCGACCTGTTCCGCGCGGAGATCGAGTCGCTCAAACAGGAACTCACCGACAAGCTCAAGAGCGCGGGGATCGGCGTCGGCCTCATCGCCGCCGCCGCGACCTTCGCCTTCTTGGCGTTGCTCGTGCTGCTCGCCGCGGCGGTGCTCGGCCTCGCGATCGTGCTGCCTGCCTGGGCCGCCGCGCTCATCGTGGGCGGGGTCATCCTGCTCATCGCGGTGATCCTCCTGCTCGTGGGGGTCGTCACCCTCAAGAAGGGCGTGCCGCCGACGCCCACCACGACCATCGACTCCGTCAAGCGCGATGTCAGTGCCATCACGGGCAACGCGCGTCGGCCCGTCTAGAAGCCGACCCGTCCAGGAAAGCGAGACCAATCATGTCCGACATTCGTTCCAAGGTCGCCGAGACCCGCGCCGACCTCGAAGCCACCCTCGATGCGATCGAGGACAAGCTCGACGTGCCCAAGCGCGTGAGCGAACTCGGTTCGAGGGTGAAGTCGTCCTACGAGTCCAACCCCGTGCCGTGGATCATCGGCGCCACCGCCGCGGCCATCGTCGTGGCCGGTGTGGTGGCGTGGGCGATCCTGAGCGGCGACGACTGAGGGCCGTGGTGTGAAACCTCTCGCGAACGCGGGAGGATAGCTCCATGCCCCGACCCCTGGCTGGTTGGCGCGTGCTCGTCCCCCGCGGTGGCAAGTGGGGTGACGGCGTCGCGGCGACCCTGCGCAGCCGCGGTGCGATCCCCGTGATCGCCCCGCTCATCAACTTCGCGAGCGCCGACGACGCGCCCGCGCTCGCCGACGCCCTCGATCGGCTGCAGGCCGAGACCTTCGAGTGGATCGTCATCACAAGCGCGACGACGGTGGACGTGCTCACCGGGCAGGGCGCGCGCATCCCCTCGAGCACGCGCATCGCCGCGGTCGGCGAGACCACCGCGGCGGCGCTCACCCTCGCGGGCTATCGGGTCGACTTCGTGCCGCAGCGCGACAACTCGGCCCGGGGCCTGGTGAAGGAGTGGCCGCACGACGCGGTGAGCGGGCGCGTGCTCGTGCCGCAGTCCGACATCGCCGAGCCCACGCTCGTGAGCGGCCTGGCCGAGCGCGGCATCGACGCGCACTTCGTCGCCGCGTACCGCACCATCGGCGTCCCGGCGGCGCACGCCGTGCGGGAGGATGTCGCATCCGGTCGCATCGGCGCCATCCTCGTCACCTCGGGTTCGGTCGCCCGCCAGGTGGCCGCGCAGTTCGCCCCGTTGCCGGAGCACACCGTGGTGGCCTGCATCGGCCCGCGCACCGCCTTCGACGCGCGCGCGGCCGGGCTCACGGTCGACGTCATCGCGGAGGACCGCACGGCGGATTCGCTCGTGGCAGCCCTGGCCGAGTTCGTAGCCTCCCGCGACGCCTAGCCGCTCGCCAGCGACAGCAGCAGGAACACGATGGCCACGAGCGGTGCTGCGCCCTGCACGATCGCGGCCCGCGCGAGCTTGGGCGAGGAGGTGATCAGCACGAGCGCGGCGAGCACCATGCTGCCGCAGGCGAAGATCGCGAGTGCGATGCCGCCTTGGGTCCAGTTCGCCGAGCCGAGCATCACGAGGCCTGTGCCGGCGCCGATCGCCAGGAAGGCGTTGTAGAAGCCCTGGTTGAAGGCCATCGGCCGTACGATGTCGGCCTGCTCCTGCGACCTGAGTCCGAACCGCTTCCACACCGCGGGCTTCGACCACAGAATGCTCTCCAGGAAGAAGATCGCGATGTGGACGACCGCCGCGAGGAAGACGAAGCCCGAGCCGATGATGACGAGAATGTCCATGCGCAACAGTGTGGCAGAGCGGCGATCGGGGGCTCGAGACTTCAGCCGAAGAGGATCGCGGCCTCGTCGTAGCGGTCCTGCGGCACGGTGTTGAGCTTGCCGAGGGCATCCTCGAAGGCGACGTGGGTGATCGTCGTGCCGCGCAGCGACACCATGCGGCCCCAGCGCGCGTGGATCACGGAGTCGATCGCGGCGAGCCCGTAGCGGGTGGCGAGCACCCGGTCGTAGGCGGTCGGCGTGCCGCCGCGCTGGATGTGCCCGAGCGTGGTCGCACGCGTCTCCATGCCCGTGCGCGCCTCGATCTCCGGCGCGAGGATGTCGCCGATGCCCCCGAGTCGGGGCCGACCGAAGGCGTCGAGGCCGCGCTCGGAGTGGGCGTCGTCCATCGTGTCGAGCTTGAAGCCCTCGGCGACGACGACGAGCGGCGCCCGGTCGCGGTCCCGCACCGAGATCACCCACTCGACGATCTGCTCCATGCTCGTCTTCTGCTCCGGGATGAGGATCGCGTGCGCACCCGCGGCCATGCCGGAGTGCAGCGCGATCCACCCGACGTGGCGGCCCATGACCTCGGCGACCATGCAGCGGCGGTGCGAGTCGCCCGTGGTGCGGAGGCGGTCCATCGCCTCGGTCGCGATCTGCACGGCCGTGTCGAAGCCGAAGGTGTAGTCCGTGGCCGAGAGGTCGTTGTCGACGGTCTTGGGCACCCCGACGATCCTGACTCCGGCATCCGAGAGTCGCTTGGCCGCCGCGAGCGTGCCCTCCCCGCCGATGGCGATGAGCGCGTCGACACCCAGGCCGGCCATGTTCTGCTTCACCCGCTCGGCGCCGCCCTCGCCCTCGAAGGGATTGGTGCGGGAGGTGCCGAGGATCGTGCCGCCCTGCTTCGCGATGCCCTGGATGTCCTTGCGCACGAGCGGCATGGCATCCGCCTCCACGACGCCGCGCCAGCCGTCGCGGAAGCCGACGAACTCGGTGCCGTAGACCTGGATGCCCTTGAGCACCGATGCCCGGATCACCGCGTTGAGTCCGGGGCAGTCGCCGCCGCTGGTGAGGATGCCGACCTTCATGTCGACCATTCTGCCGTGTCCCGCTCGCCCGGATCGCACGACGATTGTGCCCCGCGCGCCCATTGCCCAGCGGGTCGGGCCGCCGATACTGTCGTCCCTGCACCGCAGTTCGCGGTGCCCACTCTCACAGGAGACCTCTCATGACTGAAGCTTCCCCCGCCTCCGCGCCGGTCCCGGCGCCCGCTGGCACCGACTACCCGGGCAAGACGCTCGGCATCGTCGGGCTCATCCTCGCCTTCGTGTTCACGATCGTCGGCCTCATCGTCAGCATCATCGCGAACGGCCAGTCCAAGGCGGCCGGCTACAAGAACGGTCCCGCGAAGGCCGGCATCATCATCAGTGTGATCTTCATCGTGCTCGGCATCATCGGCGGCATCGTCTTCGCCGTCGCGGGTGCCTCGCTCTTCGGCGGCCTCGCGCAGGTCTGCAACGAGCTCGGCCCCGGCGTCTGGGAGATCGACGGCGTCACCTACACCTGCGGCTGATCCGCACCACGCGAAGGGCCTCGGTTCGCCGGGGCCCTTCAGCGTTCGTGCGACGCTGGCTACACTGTCGCGCATGACGATGCTCAACGGGGAACCGGTCGACACGCCGAACATCTCGACCGCGCATCCCGCGGCCCAGACCGCCCCGACGGCGTCGGGCCAGTCGCAGTCGGTGGGCTTCCTCGTCGGCCTGATGGCGCTGATCTTCGCCTTCGCGATGCCGATCGTCGGCGCGGTGCTGGGCGGCATCGCCGTGGCGCAGGCGCGCGCGGGCGGCTACCGCAACCCGCTCGGTCCCGGCACCCACCAGCAGAACGGCGTCACCTACACCTGCGGCTGAGCGGTCGGCACGGGGTCGTATCCTCGACCCATGCCCGATGTGCCACCGCGGCTGACCACGGTATACGCGCCCGCCCGGCCCGTGAGCCTCTCGCTCACGCTCGCCCCGCTGCGGCGGGGGCACGGCGATCCGACCTTCCGCACCGAGGCCTCGGGCGTGTGGCGCACCTTGCGCGCCCCGACCGGCGGTGCGACGCTGCGCCTCGAGCACCGGCAGCACGGCATCAGCGCGACGGCGTGGGGGCCAGGCGCGGCGTGGGCGATCGAAGGCGTGCCCGAGCTGCTCGGCGAGGGCGACGACTGGGACGGACTGGATGTCGCGGCCGTCCCCCTGCTCGCCGACTCCCGTCACCGCAACCCGGGCCTGCGCCTGACCCGCACCCGGCAGGTGTTCGAGATGCTCGTCGCCGCGGTGCTGGAGCAGAAGGTCACCGGCCGCCAGGCGCGGCAGTCGTGGCGCGTGCTGCTGACGAAGTACGGCGAACCCGCACCCGGGCCGGCGCCCGCGGGGATGCGGGTGTTTCCCGCGGCGGAGGTGTGGCGGCGGATCCCGTCATGGGAGTGGCACCGCGCCGGTGTGGGACCGGATCGCGCGGCGACGTGCGTGCGTGCGGCGGCGGTCGCGGCATCCCTGGAACGTACCCTCGGAGACGGTCGCGGCGGACCCGGGGTGGAGCGCGCCCTGCGCAGCATCGTCGGGGTCGGCGCGTGGACGAGCGCCGAGACCACGCAGCGTGCGCACGGCGATCCGGATGCGCCGAGCGTCGGCGACTACCACCTGCCGGCCCTCGTCGGCCGGGCGCTCACCGGCAGGCCGGTCGATGACGAGGGCATGCTCGAGCTGCTCGCGCCGTGGCCGGGGCAGCGCCAGCGGGTGATGCGGCTCATCGAGGCCAGCGGCATCGCCGAGCCCCGGTTCGGGCCACGAATGACCGTGCAGGATCACCGCGGTCACTAGTGGCATTCCTCCAATGGTTGGGGCGTCCGCGGTCGGAAACCCTAGGCTTGCGCGGTGAACAAGTTGCTGCGCACCTGGTGGGCCTTCGTTCGTGCTCGCCGTTCCGAGCGCATCGCCGTGACCGGGGTGAGTCGGGTGCGTCTCAGGGTGCGCCCGACCGACATCGACACGCTCCGCCACATGAACAACGGGGTGTACCTCTCGATCGCCGATCTCGGTCGGGTCGACCTGCTCGTGCGCACGGGCATCTGGGACGTCCTCCAGCGGGAGGGCTGGTATCCGGTCGTCGCGAACGCGACGATCAGCTATCGCAAGTCGCTCGACTTCGGCCAGCGCTACATACTCGAATCGCGGCTCATCGGCATCGACTCGCGCGCGATCTACGTCGAGCAGCGGTTCACGGTGGAGGGGGAGATCTACGCCCGCATGGTCATCCGCGCCCGCTTCCTCAAGCGCAAGGGCGGCGTCGTGAGCGCGCACGACATCGCGGAGGCGCTCGGCGTCGATCTCGGCGACTTCGTGGTGCCCGAGTGGATGGCCGGGTGGGCCGACGCTGTCGCCCTGCCGTCCACGAAGCAGCTCTCCCGCTCGACCTGGTAGCGGCGGGAGGCTAGCGGCTCGCGGTCGTCTCCGTGCCGAGCGGCTCCCCGTCGAGGGCGAGCCGCTCGTAGTACGGGCGCTGAGTGGCGTAGTCGGCCAGCCGCGGCAATGCGCTGCCGGCCTGGGCCGCGACGAGCCGGTCGAGCGCGAACTCCCAGCGCGGTCCCGCCTCGCCGGCCTGGCGCCAGTCGGCGATGCGTTGGGAGAGGTAGACCATGGTGGCCGCCCCGACGCCGGCGATCGACACGACGAGCGGCCGGGTGTCGGCGACTGCCGTCCACTCGAGCGCGAAGCGGACGCCGGGCTCGCACCGCGTGACCGTGACCGTCTCGACGGGGGACTCGAGCATGGTGACCCGCAGGCTCTCGCCGACCACCGGCTCGCCCTTGACCGTACCGATCCATCGCCGGAGTCTGGCCGCGGATGTCAGCCATTGCCAGGTCTCGTCGGTGTCGGCGGGCACGCGTCGCTCCAGGAAGAGCTGCGGTCCGATATCGTCGCGCACGACGTTGCCGGTCGGTTGCACGGCTGTCATGATCCGACCTTAGTTCGTGGACTCCAGTACGGCCATCGCCGCGTTGTGGCCGCCGATGCCGCTGACCGCCCCACCCCGTCGCGCACCCGAGCCGCAGAGCAGGATGCGGGGGTGCGCCGTCGCGACGCCCCAGCGCTGCGCCGGGGTGGTGAGCACCGTGTCATCCTCCACGAAGGGCCAGTCCAGCGGGCCGTGGAAGATATTGCCGCCGGGCATGGCGAGCGCGTGCTCAAGGTCGAGGGTGGTCTTGGTCTCGATCGTGGGGTGACCGGCGGCATCCCGCAGCAGCAGGGATTCGACGGGTTCGTCGAGCACGCTGTCGAGGCTCGCGAGCACGGCGGCCTGCAGCTCGTCGCGGCGGGCCTCGTTGTTCGACTCGTCGACGAGCCGGTGCGGCACGTGCAGGCCGAACACGGTGAGGGTCTGCGCACCGCTCGCCCGCAGTTCCGGGGAGAGGATGCTCGGATCGGTGAGCGAGTGGCAGTAGATCTCGCACGGCAGCGGTCGCGGCACGGCGCCCGCCGAGGCGGTCTCGTAGGCGGTGCCGAGCTGCGACCACGTCTCGTTGACGTGGAAGGTGCCGCCGAACGCGGCGGCCGGGTCGACACTCGCGTCTCGCAACCGCGGCAGCCGGGCGAGCAGGAGGTTGACCTTTACCTGGGCACCCTCGGGCGCCGTCGCCGACGTCTCGCCGAGGAGGCGGGACAGCACGTGCGGCGCCACCCCGGACAGCACCCAGGTGGCCGCAAGGGTGCGATCCGAGTCGCCGAGCCGGTAGCGCACCTCGCCGTCGGGGGTGACGGAGGTGACCTCGGCGCCCGTGACGATCTCGGCGCCGGAGAGCACGGCGGCCCTCGCGAGCTCGCCCGTGACGGCCCCCATGCCGCCGACGGGCACGTCCCAGTCGCCGGTGCCGCCGCCGATCACGTGGTAGAGGAAGCAGCGGTTGGCCGCGAGGCTCTCGTCGACGTTGGGCGCGAAGGTGCCGATGAGGGCGTCGGTGAGCGCGACGCCGCGCACGAGGTCGCTCACGAAGGCATCGGCGATCGTCGCGCCGATGGGCCGCTCGACCAGATCATGCCAGAGCACGTCGTCGCCGAGAGCGATGCGCGCCTCGCTGCGGGTGAGCAGCGGCTCGGTGACGGTGGGGAAGATGGTGCGGGCCAGGCGCGCGGTGCCCGCGGCGAAGCTGCGCCACGCGTCGGCGTCGTCGCCGAGGGCCGCGGCGGTGGTGTCGGCGCCGTCGATGAGCAGGCCTCCGCCGCGCCCGGGCTCGGGCGTGTAGCTGGAGTAGCGTCGCCGCGCGAGCGTGATGTCGAGCCCGAGGTCGGCGATGATGCGCCGCGGCAGCAGGGAGACGAGGTAGGAGTAGCGGGAGAGCCGCGCGTCGACACCATCGAAGGCCGGTGCCGAGACGGCGGCACCACCGACGTGATCGAGCCGCTCGAGCACCGTGACCCGCTTGCCGGCGAGGGCGAGGTAGGCGGCGGCCGTGAGGGCGTTGTGCCCCCCGCCGACGACGACGACGTCGCGGATGTCAGGCACCAGCGGCCGCATTCACCTCGTTGCAGATCGGGGGACTGATCGTGTCGAGCACCTTCTGGGAGATCGTGCGCAGCGCTGCGCGCTCCTCGTGGTCGAGCACGTCGAAGAAGTACTCCCGGATCGCGGCGTCGTGGTCCCGCACGGCACGCAGCACGGCGCGTCGGCCCTCCGCGGTGAGGACCACCCACACGCCGCGGGCGTCGTCGTCGCAGGTCTCGCGGGCGACGAGTCCCCGCTGCTCCATGCGCGCGATCTGGTGCGAGACCCGGCTCTTCTCCCAGCCGATGATGTCGCCGATCTGACCGGAGCGCCGACGCTTCGTCGGCTCCTCGAAGAGGGAGGCGAGGATCTCGAAGTCGGCGCTGGAGATCCCGGCGTCGGAGTGCAGGCGTCGCTCGAGGTTGAGGTCGAGTTGGCGGCGCATCACGAAGAAGGCGCGCCAGAGCTGGCGCTCCTCGTCGGTCGTGTCCGTCATCCCCCGATTCTAGTGTTCGTTGACACGTCACTCAGGGGTGAAGGCCTTTAGTGTCAGAGCTCAGCATCGGTATCATCCTCGGCAGCACCCGCCCCGCACGCAAGGGCGCCCAGGTCGCGGAGCGGGTGCTCGAGCAGGCGGTGAAGCGGGATGACGCTCAGTACGACCTCATCGACCTCCTGGACTACAACCTGCCCCACCTCGACGAGGCCATCCCGCCGTCGGCGAAGCAGTACGCCAATGACCACACCCGTCGAGCATCTGCGTCAGATCGCCGGCGAGCTGCAGCTGGCGGACGTGCGCACCGCCGTCGGCATCTCGCTCATGACCGACTTCGAGCAGTTCAGCGTCATAAAGCCCGTGCCGCACCACGAGGGCACTCTCGCGACCATGCTCGACCAGCTGGTCGCGTGGTCCGGCGCGATGCGCACTGTGCGCGAGAACGCCCTGCAGCGCGTCGCCTGATCTCCGCGGTTGCCTTCGGGAAAGCGGGTCGTCCCGGCCTGAAGGGGCCTTCATGGCGGCCCGAAGCCGCCGAACCGGCCCGGTTCACGTTCGCGATTAGGC
>JBAQPI010000057.1:0-9383 GCA_049305635.1 Rhodoglobus sp.
ACTCCAGGGCGGGCAGGTATGCGTCGCGCTGACCGATCGAGAAGTCGCGCTCGACCGTGAAGCCCGCGTTCTCCAGGGCCTGCGCATAGATCTCGGCGATGATCTCGTTCGAGTAGTACGCCTGCGATCCGATCACGATCGTCTCGGCGTCCCCGCCATCGGTACCCGGGTCCAGCGGATCACCTGCAGCGCACCCTGACAGGGCCAATGCCGCCCCGACCACGATCGCCCCAACAGCGAATCGGCCTTTGTTCCCAATTGTGAACATCACACTCATCCTTCGGTTATGCGGTGGGAGCTTCCACCACCGCACGACGCCGGGTCGGCTTCGTGCGGAGCTGTTGCGGCCGGCCGGCGGTGACACCGCGCGGCACGACGAGGTGCTGCACGACGGCGAACAGCCCGTCGAGCAGCAGGGCGAGCGCGACGATCACGAGTGCGCCCCCGAGGATCTGGTCGAACCGCTGCAGCGGCACGCCCTGGATGATGTAGTAGCCCAGGCCGCCCAGGTCGACATACGCGGCGAGCGCCACGGTCGCGACCACCTGCAGGGTCGCCGAACGCAGGCCCCCGATCAGCAGCGGCAGTCCGAGCGGCGCCTCGACCTTCCAGAACAGCTGCCAGCCGGTCATCCCCATCGCGCGGCCCGCGTCGATGACGTTGCGGTCGATCGCCTCGATGCCCGTATACGCGCCCGCGAGGATCGAGGGGATCGCAAGCAGCACGAACGCCGTGACGGCCGCTTCGGGCTTGTGCAGCACCCCGATCACGAGCACGAGCAGCAGGATGAGCCCGAACGACGGCACCGCGCGAAGTGCGCCCGAGAGCGCGACCGCGAACTCGCGACCGCGGCCGGTGTGCCCGATGAGCCAGCCGAGCGGCACGGCGACGGCGGCGGCGATGAGCACCGAGACGAAGGTGTAGAACAGGTGTTCGCCGATCGCGAGCGGCAGCGGCTGGGAGCCGCCCAGCCGCTCGGGAGAGAACAACCAGGCGAGGGCGTCCGCGAGGAGGTTCATGCGGCCCCCTGGATGCGGAACGGGGCGCGCAGGAGCCGTGCCGGGCGCCGAGGCGCCCACGGCATCAGCGCTCGCCCGAGCAGCACGAGCAGCCCGTCGATGATGAGGGCGATGGCCATGACGGCGACGACGCCGGCGAGCACCTCCGGCACGATCCGTCGCTGGAGGCCGTTGGTGAACAGGTAGCCGAGGTTGTCGACCCCGATGAGGATGCCGACGGTCGCGAGCGCGATCGTCGAGACCGCGGTGACCCGCAGCCCCGCGAGCACGACGGGACCGGCGAGCGGCAACTCCACCGTCCAGAACCGCCGCCATGCTCCGTAGCCCAGTGCGGTCGCCGCCTGCCGCACGTCCGGGTCGATGGAGGCGAGCGCATCCGCGACCGAGCGCGCCATGATCGCCACCGCGTAGATCGTGAGCGCCACCACGAGGTTCGTCTCCGAGAGGAAGCTGATGTTCAGGATCGTGGGCAGCACCGCGAAGAGCGCGAGCGAAGGGATGGTGTAGAGCAGTCCGGCGATCGTGAGCACCAGCCCGCGCGTCAGCCGGTAGCGGTAGGCGAGCCAGCCGAGCGGGATCGAGACGAGCAACCCGAGCAGGATCGGCAGGGCGCTCTGACGCAGGTGCTCCAGTGAGAGGCGCGCGACGAGGTCCAGGTTGTCGAGCAGCCAGGTCATGCGCCGTCCTTCACGAGGCGTCCCTGGGTGCGGCCCTCGGCATCCACGAGCACGATGCCGTTCGGGGTCCGTTTCTCGCGGAGGGCTCGCTTGCCGTGCTCGGCGCCGATGAAGCTCGCCACGAACTCGCTCGCCGGGTTCTCGGTGATCTCGCTCGGGCTGCCGATCTGGGCGACCCTCGCGCACTTCTCGAGGATCACCACCTGGTCGCCCAGCAGGAAGGCCTCGTCGACGTCGTGCGTGACGAACACGATCGTCTTGTCGAGGTCGCGCTGCAGCCGGATCGTCTCCTGCTGCAGTTCGGCGCGCACGATGGGGTCCACGGCGCCGAAGGGCTCGTCCATGAGCAGGATGTTGGGGTTCGCCGCGAGACCGCGCGCGACGCCGACGCGCTGCTGCTGCCCACCCGACAGCTCGCTCGGGTAGCGATCGGCGAGCTCGCGGTCGAGGCCGACGACGTCGAGCAGCTCGAGCGCCTCCGCGCGCGCGCGTCTGCGCGGCACGCCGGTGAGCACGGGCACGGTCGCGACGTTGTCGATGACCTTGAGGTGCGGCAGCAGTCCCGAGTTCTGCATGACGTAGCCGATGCTGCGACGCAACCGCACGGGATCGCGGTCGAGGATGCTGCTGCCGTCGATCTCGATCTGCCCCGAGGTGGGCTCCACCATGCGGTTGATCATCCGCAGCAGCGTGGTCTTGCCGCTGCCGGAGGACCCGACGAGCACCGTCGTCCTGCGCGAGGGGATGACGAGACTGAAGTCCTCGACCGCGAGCGCTCCACCCGGGAACCGCTTCGTGACGGAACGGAACTCGATCATCGACTCCGGCTCATTCCCCGCGCCCCCGGACGCGAATCGGCTGTCCCTGCTCTCACCGGAGCACAACAGTATTCGCAGCCGCCGTCATTCCGGATTGCACCGGATCGGCAGGATCGATCAGTCGGCGGAGCCGCCCAGATGCTGGGCGAGCATCGTGGAGAAGACCCCACGCCCGACCTCGAGGAAACGGTCGTCGCCCTGGGGGTCCCGGGCGAAGGCTCGCGCGGCGAGCGCATCGGAGACCTCGATCGCGGTCTCGAAACGGAAGCGGAGCTCCGGGCTGTCCTGAACGCCGAAGCGCTCGATCAGTCGGTCGAGCAGGCGGTCCGCGACGATCGAGTTGTAGGTGCGCTCGGTGGGCGCCGGGCGCAGATCGATGACGTCGCCGACGCGGAGACCGCGGAATCCAGGCTCCGAACGGAACGCATCGACGAGGATCTCGAAGGTCGCGTCGATGGCGCCCATCCAGTCCTCGTGGCGCGGGTCGCCGATCTCGTCGCTGGTACGAGTGAGCACGCGCTCGAGATTGCGGGCCGCGAGGGCCTGGAGCAGGGCGATGCGATCCGGGAAGTACCGGTAGACGGTGCCGATGGAGGCGCCGGCGCGCTCGGCAACCATCGCGGTCGTGAGGCGTTCGAAGCCGATCTCGTCGACGATCGCCGCCGCCGCGTCGAGGAGGGCCGTGAGCCGTGCGGTGGAGCGTGCCTGGACAGGTTCGTTCCGCAGGGCGAGACGCGTGTCCTCGGGGCGCTCGATGGTCTGTGCCTCCACAGGGAACCTCCTCAGCCATGGGTTATATCGAGGAATACTATCGTGCTGCAGCCCCCACGGCACCCCACCGCGTCGGTGGGTCGTGAGATCGTGTCGGCACGTGCGGAAGATTCGTCGTCGCGACGGGGTCATCGAAGCTCGTCGGCAACGCGCGCAACACCTCGCCTCTCCTCATGAAACCTACCGGCTGATGACAGGATGGGGGCATGGCCCCATCCGTCTCAGCCGATGAGAAGTCGGCGAGGATCGCGCATCGGGCGGCGCGCATCGAAGACGTCTTCCATCGCTGGCGTGAACGCCGCGGCCGCCGACGGGGCCTCGTCACGACGATCATCCCCTACACGGGCTACGGCTCCACCGAGTGGGTGCGGGTGTTGTGCCGCGTCGTGCTCGCGCTCGCGGATGGTGCAGCGACCCAGCGGGCAGAGAAGGTGCGCGGCTGGCGGACCTTCTTCAGCATCCCCGTCGACGACGCCCAGGTCACGGTCACGATCGGCGGCGTCGACCACCGGGTAGCCCCCGACCGCGGCGGGGTCGTCGACGTGCACGTCGTCGCGAGCCTCGAACCGGGCTGGCAAGAGATCGCGCTGCGCGCCGACGACACCGAGGCGATCACGACTTCGGTGTTCATCGTGGATCCGGAGCAGCGGTTCGGGATCGTCAGCGACGTGGATGACACGGTCATGGTGACCAGGCTTCCCCGCCCGTTCCTCGCCGCCTGGAACACCTTCGTGCTCGATGAGCACGCCCGCACACCCGTCGCGGGGATGGCCGTGCTCTACGAACGGCTCGCGCGCGAGCATCCCGGCGCTCCGATCGTCTACCTCTCCACGGGCGCCTGGAACGTCGCGCCGACGCTCACGCGGTTCCTCGAACGCAACCTCTATCCGCGTGGCGCGCTGCTGCTCACCGACTGGGGGCCGACGCACGACCGCTGGTTCCGCAGCGGGCAGGAGCACAAACGCACCAACCTGCACCGCCTGGCCCAAGAGTTCCCCGGCATGCGCTGGCTGCTCATCGGCGACGACGGGCAGCACGACGAGGCCCTGTACGGCGACTTCGCGCAGGAGCACCCGGAGAGCGTCGCCGCCATCGCGATCCGCCAGCTCTCCCCCGGCGAGGCCGTGCTCGCGGGCGGTCGCAGCACCGCGGACCCGCACGCCCCGGTGCCCTGGCTCGCCGCGCCACACGGGGCCGGTCTCGCGGAGGCTCTCGTCAGCGTGGGCGTCCTCGCCGAGGAGACGAATCGATGAGCCTGCGGTTCACGGCTCTCGTCGGGCGGCGCTGACGGTGCCTTCGCCGATCGAGGACTATGCGTTCATCGGAGATTGTCACACCGCCGCGCTCATCGGTCGCGATGGGAGCATGGACTGGCTGTGCCTGCCCCGCTTCGATTCGCCGTCGGTGTTCGGTGCGCTGCTCGGCGACGAGAAGCACGGGCGCTGGCGACTCGCGCCGACCTCCGAGTCGGCGACGAGCACGCGATCCTACCTGGACGACACGTTCGTGCTCGTCACGCGGTGGGTGACCGACGACGGCGAGGTCGAGGTCACCGAGCTCATGCCGCACGGGGACCGGCGCGCCGACGTCGTGCGGAGGATTCGCGGCATCCGCGGCACCGTCGCCATGCACGTCGACCTCAGGATCCGCTTCGGTTACGCGGACGCGCTGCCCTGGATCCGACAGGTGCCAGAACTGCAGGACCACGCCCTCCTCGCGACCGCCGGACCCGACTCCGTGGTCGTGCGCGGACCCAGGCTGACCGCACGCGACCACCGGCACACGGCCGACTTCGCGGTCGCCGCGGGCGAGGTCGTCGACCTCGTGCTCACGTGGTACAAGTCGCACGAGGATCCACCCGCGCCGCGTCACGTCGGGGAGCGGATCGAGGCGACAACGCGATGGTGGCGCGCCTGGGCCTCGAGGACGACCGCATCCCCCGTGTATGCCGACATGGTGCGGCGCTCGCTGCTCGTGCTGCGCGCGCTCACCCACGAGGACACCGGCGGCATCGTCGCCGCGGCGACCACGAGCCTGCCGGAGCAGTTCGGCGGCCAGCGCAACTGGGACTACCGCTACGTGTGGTTGCGGGATGCGGCCCTGACCCTCGACGTGCTGCTCGCCCACGGCTCCACCTCGGAGGCCGACGGATGGCGCCGCTGGCTGCTGCGGGCGATCGCCGGCGACCCGGCCGAGGTGCAGATCATATACGGGCTCGCGGGCGAACGGCGCCTCGCGGAGCGCCAGCTGACGACCCTGCCCGGGTACGACGGCGCGGCTCCGGTGCGGGTGGGCAACGGCGCATACGAGCAGTTCCAGGGCGACGTGTTCGGGGAGGTCATGATCGCCCTGGATGCTGCCCGTTCGGCCGGCATCCAGGAGGACGAGTTCTCCTGGCCCCTGCAACGCGGCCTCATGGCCTACATCGAGGAGCACTGGAAGCGCGCCGACAGCGGGATCTGGGAGATCCGTGGAACACAGCGGCACTTCACCCACTCCCGCGTGATGTTGTGGGCGGCCTTCGACTGCGCGATCCACGCGGTCGAGGAGCACGGGCTCCAGGGGCCGGTCGAGCGCTGGAGGACGATCCGCGCCGAGATCGCCGCGGAGATCGAGGAGCAGGGCTTCGATCCCGAACGCGGAACCTACCTGCAGCACTACGGGGGCGCGGAGGTGGATGCCTCGCTGCTGCAACTCGCGCACGTCGGCTACCTCGCCTACGACGATCCCCGCATGCTCGGCACCGTGCGCGCGATCGAGGAGGACCTGCTCGACCACGGGCTCGTGCTGCGCTACCGCACCGAGACCGGCGTCGACGGCCTTCCCGCCGGCGAGAACCCCTTCCTGGCCTGCTCCTTCTGGCTCGTCGAGCAGTACGCGAAGTCCGGGCGGCTCGAGGATGCTCGCGCCCTCATGGACCGGCTCGTCGGCTTCGCCAACGACCTCGGCCTGCTCAGCGAGGAGTACGACGTCGCTGGGCGCCGGCAGGCCGGCAACACGCCACAGGCGCTCACCCACCTCACGCTCGTGCGTGCCGCCGACGCCATCGCCACTGCTCTTCGCGCCTGACGGATTTCGTCGTCGATCTGGAGCGTAACGACTGATACCGCAGTCGGGACCACGCGATCAGTTGCAGAATTGCTGCTGGAGCGCTCTTTCCCTCCGTCCTGTCCCTCGATTGGGGGGTGATGAACCGTTTGACTGGGCATCGGACGCCCTGCTACCTTGGCATCGCTGACCAGCCGGTCCCCCGAAAGGAGGACTGACTGGGATCTCGGTCTTGTACCCGACAGGACCGGTTCCTACCCCCGAAAGGAACAGCAGCGCATGTTCCCCATGCTCACGGCCATCCCCCAGGCCGGCGCAGACAACGGTCTGCCGATTGCCATCGCCGTCGCCCTCGCTGCGACCGCCTTGGCGGCGATCGGCATGACCGTCGTCGCAAAGCTGAGGCACGCGCGACTGACTCGAACGGTGATCGGCATCGGTGCCGGGTCCGCCCTGGCCCTTCTCGTCGGCGCGCTGATCGTCGGTGGAGCGCTTACCCGTCCACCGGCGGCAGTCGCCGACGACGAACCGGCCGGCAAGGCGCCCGGTCAGGGTCCCGTCGAGACCAAGATCGAGGGCTTCCAGCTCCCCACGCTGTGACGATCAAGCCGATCGACGTGCTCGCCTAGCGGCGTCCAGCGGCCTCGAGCCAGGTCAGGGATCCGAACTCCTCGGGCGAGAGCCCGAACGTCCCGGTCGCCCGCGCAACCACCCTGCGCAGTTCCGGCTCGTGCACGCCCTCGCGCACGAGCACGTCGACGCCATCCGGAATCGCGCGCGAAGGCTCGAACTGCACGACCGCGATCGTCCCGTCGTCGCTGCATCCGGACACGGTCCACCGGCTGCGGGCGAGCCGCAGCCGCGACCGGGCACGATGGACGAACCGCCCGTGCCGCCACCGGTTCTGCCCGGCCACTCGATGCTCCCCGCCGTCGGGTGCCCGGTAGGCGACCTCGTCACCAAGCACGAGCGGGGACTCGCCGAGCACCTCGTAGGTCACGGTGGGGTTCAGCCGGTCGCCGGCGAGCCACATGGGGACGTTCGTCGCCGCGACCCGCCATGCGCCCGGCAGCAGCGCGCGCAGCCGTGCCTCGTCGATCGTCTCCCCCACCCTTCGACCCTAACCCGTCGCCGGATACCATGACGGCATGCTTCCGACGGTCTCGAGCCCTGGCGGGTCGTCTGCCGGCCTGAGCCGGCATCGTCAGAGGTCCTCGGGCGGCCTCGGCGGGTTGCGGATGCCGACGAATGACACGACGCCGCCCGCGACGAGCAGGGCCGCGGTCACGATCACGGCGCGATGGAAGGTGTCGGCGGCGAGCTGGCCGGCGAGGATCACGCCGACCAGCGCGGTGGAGACGAGTCCTGCCACACGCGCGACGGCGTTGTTCACCGCCGAGCCGATGCCGGCCTGCGCGGGTGGTATCGAGCCGAGGATCGCCGCCGTCAACGGCGCGACGGTCATCGAAAGCCCGAGTGAGAAGACCAGGATGCCCGGGAGCACCTGCGCCCAGTAGTCCACCTCGCGACCCATCGTGAGGAACAGCAGGTAGCCGATGCCGCCGAGGATCGGCCCGAGCGTCATGAACAGCCGCGGACCGTATCGCCCGGACAGGCGCCCGAACAGTCCCGAGAGGAACACGTTCGCGAGCGAGACCGGCAGGAAGGCGAGGGCGGCGAGGGTCGCCGAGAACCCGGCGACCTGCTGCAGGTACACGGTGACGATGAAACCGCCGAGCGACAGCGCCGCGTACACGAGCGCGGTGGAGGCGTTGCCCCAGGCGAAGTTGCGGGTCGCGAAGATGCCCAGCGGCAGCATCGGGTTCCTCGACCGCGACTGCCACCAGATGAAGGCCGCGAAGCTGAGGATGCCGAGCCCGAACGGCAGGAGGATCGCGGGGCTGCCCCAGCCGAAGGTGCCCTGCTCGATGAGCGCGAACACGGGTCCGCCGAGACCGAGCACACCGAGCACCGCGCCGAGCACGTCGATGCGCCGGGGCGCCCGCTCATCCCGCTGGCGCAGCACGACGAGCAGCCACAGCGTGACCGCGATCGGGATGACGTTGATCGCGAACACGAGTCGCCAACTGAGCGTGTCGACGAAGACGCCGCCGAGGATCGGTCCCGCGAGGAACGAGGCGCTCGTCCAGGCCGTCCACTGCCCGATCGCGCGGGACTGGGCGGCGTCCCGGAACGTCGAGATGATGAGGGCGAGCGAGCTCGGCACGAGGAGAGCGCCCGCGACCCCCTGCAGGCCGCGGAGCACGATGAGGAACTCGGCCGTCGGCGCGAGTGCGATGAGCACCGAGGCGACCCCGAATCCGATGAGCCCGGCGCGCAACACGACGATGCGGCCGAAGACGTCGGAGAGCGAGCCCGCGAGCAGGATGAGCGAGCTCAGCGTGATGAGGTAGGCGTCGACGACCCACTGCTGGGTGCGCAGGCCCCCGCCGAGCTCCTCGCTGATCGCGGGGAGCGCGACGTTGATGACCGAGGCGTCGAGAAAGGCCACGAAGGAGGCGAGGATCGCGATGACGAGCACGAGCCGTTGTTCGCGCGTCACGATCCCACCGCCTCGAGCACCTCGGGCACGACGTGCACCGGGTGCCCGGCCTCGTGCAGCCGCTCGCCGATGCCCCGCAGGAACTGCCAGGGCTCCCACACCCCCGACACCAGGACGACGGGATGCCGCGTGCCGCCCGCCCACGAGCGCGTGACCGCCATGCGGCCCAGTCTAGGCGCGCCTCACAGGCGGTCGACGGCAGTGACCCGCACGACGGCGACCCCGGCCTCGGCGGAGGCCTCGAGGTCCACGGTCGCCGAGATGCCCCAGTCGTGGTCGCCTGCCGGGTCGTCGAGAATCTGCCGCACGGTCCACTCGCGGCGGCCCTCGGTGATCATGAGCATCGCGGGGCCGCGGGCGTCCCCGCCGGTGCCGATGCCGTGGTGGTCGTCGAAGTAGGGGTCGAGCGCGCTCGCCCAGGCCTCGGCGTCGAAGCCGGATGCCGCATCCAGCTCCCCGAGCGCCGCCCAGTCCTCGAGCGCGGCGA
>JBAQPI010000058.1:0-7421 GCA_049305635.1 Rhodoglobus sp.
TGCGGCTGTACGAGCACCCCGTCGAAAAGCTGTCGCACTACTCGAAACGCACCGTCGACATCGAGTACCGTTTCCGCTTCGCCGGCAGCGAGTGGGGCGAGCTCATGGGCGTCGCGAACCGCACCGACTTCGATCTCAGGACCCACTCGGAGGCCTCGGGCACCGACCTGTCATACTTCGACCAGACCAAGGACGAGCGCTGGATCCCCTATGTGATCGAGCCCGCGTTCGGTCTCACCCGCGCGCTCATGGCCTTCCTGCTCGACGCCTACGCCGAGGACGAGGCGCCCAATGCCAAGGGCGGCGTCGACAAGCGCACCGTGTTGCGTCTCGACCGGCGGCTCGCACCCGTGAAGGTCGCCGTGCTGCCGCTCTCGCGCAACGAGCAGCTCTCGCCGCTGGCTCGCGGACTCGCCGCCGACCTGCGCACGCTCTGGAACGTCGACTTCGACGATGCCGGCGCGATCGGCCGTCGCTATCGCAGGCAGGACGAGATCGGCACGCCGTTCTGTGTGACGGTCGACTTCGACTCGCTCGACGACAACGCCGTGACGGTGCGCGAGCGCGACACGATGGAGCAGGAGCGCATCCCGCTCGAGGGCCTGCGCGGCTACCTCGCCGAGCGCCTCATCGGCGCCTGAGCGGCGCCCCTCCCGCTGCGCACCCTCCGCAACTCATGGTTTGGGGCGCGACTTGCCCGATAGCTTGCCTGCGTCACGCGTGTCATCGCCGCCAACCATGAATTGCGAAGGGTGGATGTCGCGCGCAGAGTATCCCTCCACAACCAGAGCCATCGCGAACTCTGCACCGTTCGTCAGCCGCCTCGGGTCGCGACGACCAGATTGCGGCCCACTGGTGGGATGTCGGTGCGGTCGGCGCTCATCGCGTGGCAGGGTGCCGCGACACGGCGCGAGTTGCTCGCATCCGGGCTCACAGTGGGGCAGCTCGCCGGGAGTGTCAGGTCCGGTGCTGTGACACGCGCTCGGCGGGGCTGGTACGTGCTCCCCGACGCGGAGGAGGCACTGCAGCAAAGCGTGCGGGTCGGCGGGCGGATGGCGTGTCTCACGGCGCTGCGCTCACTCGGGGTGTGGGTGCTCGATGACGGGCGGCTGCACGTGCACGTGCCCGAGTCGGCGAGCAGGCTCCGCTCGCGACACGATCGACACACGCCGCTCGGCGATCGCGTCGCGGACGGCACGTGCGTGCATCGCGAGAGAGTCTCGGCGATCACCCCATCGACCAGGCTGCGGGTCTCGCTCGAGGAGGCGCTCGCCGAACTCGTCGCCCACGGCGATCGGGAACGCTTCATCGTCGCGCTCGACTCCGCGCTGAACTGCGGCCTCCTCACGCCGACCCGAATGGCGTCGTTCTTCGAGAGCCTCCCCGCGAAGTACCGGGCCTGGCAGCACGACATCGACCCGGCTGCCGAGAGCGGCATCGAGTCGATCGTGAGGTTGCGGATGGAAGCCGCGGGAACGATCCCGCGCTCGCAGGTGCAACTCGCCGACGGCATCCGTGTCGACTTTCTCGTCGGGGACCGGCTCGTCATCGAGGTCGACGGCCGCACGCACCACGCCGACCCGGCGGCTTTCGAGCGCGATCGTCGCCGCGATCTCTACCTCAAGGCCTTCGGCTACGAGGTCTTGCGGCTGAGCTACGCGCAGGTGATGGGCGACTGGGCGAGCGTCGCGGCCGCGCTGGGCCGCATCCTCGCCCGTGGCGACCACCGCTCCCGCACGCAATTCATGGCTTGACGCGCGACACGCTGTGCCAAACCCCCGCGCGCGGGGTGTCACGCGTCAAGCCATGAGTTGCGGCATTCCCGCAGTGGGGGCCGCCGCGCAGGGAATACCGTGTCCGCGACGCCGTTGAACCAAGGGTGAGCAATCCGATCAAGGTCGACATCTGGTCCGACGTGCAGTGCCCCTGGTGCTACATCGGCAAGCGCAAGTTCGAGGCGGGCGCCGCGGCGGCCGGCATCCCGGTCGAGGTCGAGTACCACTCCTTCGAACTCGCCCCGGACACCCCGGTCGACTACGAGGGCACCCCCGTGCAGTACCTGTCGGAGCGCAAGGGGTTTCCGCTCGAGCAGGCGAAGGCCATGATCGACCGGGTCAAGGGCATCGCGAGCGCCGTCGGTCTCGACTACGACTACGACCACATCCACCAGACCAACACCGTGATCAGCCACGAGCTCATCCACTTCGCGAAGTCGAAGGGACGCCAGCTCGAGATGAAGGAGCGCCTGCTGAAGGCCTACTTCCTCGACGGCGAGCACGTGGGCCGCATCCCGGATCTCATCGACATCGCGGTCGAACTCGGCTTCGATCGTGACGAGGTGACGGAGGCGCTCGAGTCGCACCGCTTCCTGCCCGACGTGAAGGCCGACATGGCGCAGGCGCGCGAGTACGGCATCAACGGCGTTCCGTTCTTCGTGTTCGAGGGCAAGTACGGGGTGTCCGGCGCGCAGGAGGCCGAGACCTTCGCTAACGTGCTGACACAGCTCCAATCCGAGAGAAACGCATAGTATGGATGCCATGACGGCCCCGCTTCCCGTGATCAAGCTCACCCCGCTGGGCGACGCGGGGGCGGCGTCCTGCGAGGGCGACTTCTGCGCGATCCCCGAGCACCACACGCAAGCGGCGGTCAACCGCAAGCTGGACGACGACGCGGTCTAACGCCGAGCGCGCTCGATGATCTCGGCGGCCGTCGCGTCATCCGAGATCCGATGCGCCAGGGATGCCGGCACCCGCGTCAACTCCGGCACGCCCGTTCGCTCGGTCGCCTGCGCCGCTCCCGCGCCGGGGTTGAACCGCTTGTTGACCATCGCCCCGAGCACCGCGCCGATCGCGATCGCGACCCACCAGCGCTGGGCACGGGCGGTTGCGGCATCCCAGGCGCGCTGGGCGGCGAGGGCGGCGCGCGCCTCATCCCGCGGGGCGAGCGAGACCCAGGTGCGCCCCTCGTACCGGAAGACGTTGGGGTGATCCTCGAGCGCCATCAGTCGCTCACGTCCGCGACGGTCGCGTCGAAGCCCCGCACGAGGTCCTCGACGGTCACCCACAGGCTGCGGCCGTGCTCGCCGGCCCCCATGGATACACGGCCTTCGACACTCGAGTCCACGAACACCGGCCAGGCTGTCGTGGACCCGAACGGCGTGATCGTGCCGCGCTCGTAGCCGGTCGCCTCGAAGGCGACCTCCTGCGAGGGCAGTTGCAGCTTGTTCACGCCGACCACGGAGCGCAGCTTCGCCCACGAGATCTGCCGGTCGCCCGGCACGAGGGCGAACAGGAAGGTGCCGTCGTGGCGCTTGACGACGAGGGACTTCACGATCTGCGCCGGCGTGATCCCCTGGATCGCGGCGGCCTCCTCGAGCGAGGCGGCCCGGGGTCGTTCGACGATCTCGATCGGGATGGCGCGGGCCGCGGCATCCGCGCGCACGCGGTCGGTGCCGGATGGGAGAATCGTCACATGACCATTCTCGCCGCACCGGCCCCCGCGCTGCGCATCGGGCCGCTCGAGCTCGATGTTCCCGTCGTGCTCGCGCCGATGGCGGGGATCACGAACACCGCGTTCCGGCGGCTGTGCCGCGAGTACGGCGCCGGGCTCTACGTCTCCGAGATGATCACGAGTCGCGCCCTCGTCGAGCGCACGCCGGAGTCGATGCGGCTCATCACGCACCACGAGTCGGAGACGCCGCGCAGCATCCAGCTCTACGGCGTCGACCCGAGGACCGTCGCCGAGGCGGTGACGATGCTCGTCGCCGAGGACCGCGCCGATCACATCGACCTGAACTTCGGATGCCCCGTGCCCAAGGTCACCCGCAAGGGCGGGGGCGCGGCGCTGCCGTGGAAGCGGGACCTGTTCCGCGCGATCGTGGAGGGCGCAGTCAAGGCCGCGGGCGACATCCCGTTGACCGTCAAGATGCGCAAGGGCATCGACGCCGACCACCTCACCTACCTCGAGGCCGCGCGAGCCGCCCAGGGCGCCGGGGTGGCGAGCATCGCCCTGCACGCCCGCACCGCGGCCGAGTTCTACTCGGGTACCGCCGACTGGTCGGCGATCGCGCGCCTCAAGGAGACGATCACCGACACCCCGATCCTCGGCAACGGCGACATCTGGAGCGCGGATGACGCGTTGCGCATGGTCGCGCAGACCGGTTGCGACGGCGTGGTCGTGGGCCGTGGCTGCCTCGGTCGCCCGTGGCTGTTCGGGGACCTCGCGGCGGCCTTCAGGGGCGAGACGCGGAAGGCCGAGCCGACGCTCGGCGAGGTCGCGGACGCGTTCCAGCGCCACGCCGAGCTGCTCGTGGAGTTCTTCGGCGGTCAGGACCGGGCGTGTCGCGACATCCGCAAGCACGTCGCCTGGTACTTCAAGGGCTACGCGGTCGGCGGCGACCTGCGCGCCGCGCTCGCGAGGGTGCACGACCTCGCGCAGCTCGAGGAGCTGCTGGCGCAGCTCGATCGCGAGCAGCCCTACCCGGGCGCCGGTGCCGAGGGGCAGCGCGGTCGCGCCGGCACGCCCAAGCACCCGAGCCTGCCCCAGGGCTGGCTCGACAGCCGCGAGCTGCAGGAGACCCACCGCGGCGAGTTGCTCGATGCAGAGCTCGGTACCAGTGGGGGATAGCTACAGCGACTTCGACCGGGAGCGCTGGCTGCCCGAGGAGCACCTGAGCCGGCGCAGCGACTTCGCCCGCGACCGGGGTCGCCTCCTGCACTCGAGTGCGCTGCGGCGCCTCGCCGCGAAGACGCAGGTGCTGAGTCCGACCGCGGGCCTCGACTTCGCGCGCAACCGCCTCACGCACTCGCTCGAGGTCGCCCAGGTGGGTCGCGAGCTCGCGGTGAGCCTCGAGCTCGACCCCGACCTCGTGGACACCGCGTGCCTCGCCCACGACCTCGGGCACCCGCCGTTCGGGCACAACGGCGAACGCGCGCTCAACGCCTGGGCGGCCGACATCGGCGGCTTCGAGGGCAACGCCCAGACGCTGCGCATCCTGACCCGCATCGAGCCGAAGGTCTTCGGCGAGGACGGCCGCTCCTACGGTCTCAATCTCACGCGCGCCTGCCTCGACGCGAGCTGCAAGTACCCGTGGCCGGCCACCCAGGGTGTCGCGGACCCCGGCGGGCGGAGCAAGTTCGGGTTCTACGACGACGACACCGCGGCCTTCGAGTGGATGCGCGTGGGCGCCCCAGAACGCCAGCGCTGCATCGAGGCGCAGGTCATGGACCTCTCCGACGACATCGCCTACTCGGTGCACGACTTCGAGGATGCGATCGTCAGCGGCTACCTCGACGTGCCCGCTCTCGGCGCGCGTGTCGACCACGACGAGCTCGTGGACTCGATGTTCGAGTGGATCGGCGGCGAGATCGGCCACGACGAGCTCATGGCGGCCTTCGACCGGCTCGACGATCTCGACGCCTGGATCGACAGCTGGAACGGCAGCCGAATCGACCACGCGAGGCTCAAGAACCTCACCAGCCAGCTCATCGGCCGCTTCGCGCACGAGGCGGTGCATGCCACGCGCGCCCGGCATCCGACCGGCAGCCTCATCCGCTTCGGTGCCGACGTGGTCGTGCCGCGCCAGACCCAGGCCGAGATCGCCGTACTCAAGGGCATCGTCGCAGCCAACGTCATGTCGACGAACTCCCGCAAGCCGATCTACCAGCAGCAGCGCGACCTGCTCACCGAGCTCGCCGACGTGCTGCTGTGGACTGCCCCGCGCAACCTCGACGCCGGCTTCACCGCCGACTGGGACGAGGCGGGCACGGATGCCCAGCGCAAGCGTGCCGTCGTCGACCAGGTCGCGTCCCTCACCGACCAGAGTGCGATGGCCTGGCACCAGCGGCTCACCTAGCTGCCGAGCAGCACCACGATTCCGGCCGCGATGAGCCAGGCCGACCACAGGCTGTAGCCGACGGTCACGAGCAGGCCGGCGAACTTCCAACCGGCGCGCTCGAAGGGGCCGACGAACTCGAGCGAGCCCAGCAGGAGCATCGCCCCGATCACGACTCCCGGGATCGCGAGCCAGGCCGGCAGGCCGGCACCGATCGCGAACAGCACCGTCCACGAGCCGGTGAACAGGTAGCCGAGGTGCTCGCCCACGGCGACCCCGAGATAGCGGTGGACGACTTGGAAGATCAGGTCTACGTCGCGGCCGTCAGCGGATTCCCGCGCCAGGTAGGGCACGACGAACACCCACCGCAGCAGGCCGAGCGCCTGCACGAGACCCGCGAGCACCCCGGTCGCGACCGTCACGATGGCGAGACCGGGGTTGGCGATCCGCGCGCCGCCGAGCGCCGCGATCGGCACGAACGCGAGCGCCGACATGGTAAACAGCCACCAGGTGAGCACGAGGCGCGTGCCGCCCCGGCTGAAGCGCTCGAGGATCTCCGCGGTCGGCTTGCGGAGGATGGCGGGGTACTGGAACGTGACGCCGAGTGCCGCGTAGGCGGCCGTGAACAGCACCGGCGCGGCGATGAGCAGCACACCGAGCGTCATGCCCGCACCGCCGCGCGTCGGCGCACGAGCACCGTCGTCACCGCCAGCAGCACCGTGAAGGCGAGTGCGCCGCTCGACCCGAACACGACGAAGCCCTGCTCGAGCCCGATCGCGACGCTGAGGCTCACCGCCCACGCGAGCAGCCAGGCGGCGAGTCCGGTGAGCGGGAACGCGGCGAGGTGCACGATCCAGCGGGCGAGTCTGGGCAGGGAAGGCGATGTCACCGTGTTAACATAACATACATGGTACGTTATTGGAACGCCGCATGACCCGGCGGCGGCGCAACAGCCTGAGCCGGCAGGAGATCGCGGATGCCGCGCTCGCCGAACTCGCCGAGCGCGGTTTCGCAGGCCTCACGGTGCGCTCGGTCGCGGCGCGCATGGAGGCCGCGCCGATGTCCCTGTACAACCACGTGCGCTCGCGCGACGAGATCATCGACCTCGCGACGGATGCCGTGCTCGCCCGGCTCGACCTCGACCTCGGTCGACACGAACCGATCGTGCAGCTGGCGCTGCGCCACCTCACGCTGCTGCGGCGGCATCCATGGGCGATTCCGGAGCTGCTCGCGCGGCCGTACCCGGGGGAGGCCGCCGCGCGCATCGGCGAGACCTACCTCGAGGCGGCGGCCCGCGCCGGTGCGCCTCCCGCCGTGCAGGCGAAGGCGCTCATGGGCGTGCTCGCCCTCGTGTACGGCACGGCCGGGTTCGTCGTGCCGCGCGCCGATGCCCAGGCGGCCGGGGAGGTCGCCGAGCGCATCCGCTCGGTCGACGAGGCGGCGTTTCCGCGCAGCGCGGCGGCCGCGGCGGACCTCGGCGGCTACGGCGATCCCGCCGTCTTCGCCGAGACCGTGCGGGCGCTCCTGCGAGGCCTCGGCGTGCGTCCCTAGCGACGAGTGGCGAGCCGTTCGCCGATGAGCGCGGTGC
>JBAQPI010000059.1:0-10057 GCA_049305635.1 Rhodoglobus sp.
CGAGGGCGAAGCCGACCAGGATGTCGCGCTGGATGCCGAACATCTCCTTCTCCTCATCGGGCTCCGCGTGATCGAAGCCGAGCAGGTGCAGCATGCCGTGGCAGGTCAGCAGCAGCATCTCCTCGAGCGGGCTGTGGCCCGCGGCCTCGGCCTGGGCGATCGCGACCTGCGGGCACACCACGACGTCGCCGAGCAGGCCCGGTGGCGTCGGGTGCTCCTCGGAGCCCGGGCGAAGCTCGTCCATCGGGAAGCTCAGCACGTCCGTCGGGCCGGGCTCATCCATCCACTGCACGTGCAGTTGCTCCATCGCGGCCTCGTCGACGAACACGATCGCGAGCTCCGCGTCGGGATGCACGTGCAACTGGTCGAGCGCGTAGACGGCGAGGCGCTGGATCGCCGCCTCGTCGACGGGAACGCCGGACTCGTTGTTGATCTCGATGGACATCAGCGACGACCCCTCTTGCGATCCGGGCGGTGCTGTTCGAACTTCTCGACCTGCCTGAGCGCGTCGTACTTGGTGTAGGCGTCGACGATCTGGCCGACGAGGCTGTGGCGCACCACGTCCGCGCTCGTGAGGCGGGCGAAATGGATGTCGTCGATGTCCGCGAGCACCTTCGTCACGAGCTGCAGTCCGCTCGCCCCCGCCGGCAGGTCGACCTGCGTGACGTCGCCCGTGACGACGATCTTCGAGCCGAAGCCGAGCCGGGTGAGGAACATCTTCATCTGCTCGGGCGTCGTGTTCTGCGCCTCGTCGAGCACGATGAACGAGTTGTTGAGCGTGCGGCCACGCATATAGGCGAGCGGGGCGACCTCGACGGTGCCGCTCGCCAACAGCTTGGGCACGAGGTCGGGGTCCATCATCTCGTTGAGCGCGTCGTAGAGCGGCCTGAGGTACGGGTCGATCTTGTCGGTGAGGGTGCCGGGCAGGAAGCCCAGCCGCTCCCCCGCCTCGATCGCCGGCCGGCTCAGGATGATGCGGTCGACCTCCTTGCGCTGCAAGGCCTGCACGGCCTTCGCCATCGCGAGATAGGTCTTGCCGGTACCGGCCGGACCGATGCCGAACACGATGGTGTTGGCCTCGATCGCGTCGACGTAGTCCTTCTGGCCGAGCGTCTTGGGCCGGATGCTCTTGCCACGCGCGGTGAGGATCGCCTGGCTGAGCAGCTCCGCCGGGCTGCCAGACTTGGCGTTCAGGATGCGCGCCGATGACGACACCTCGACGGGCTCGAGCTCCACGCCGCCGCGCACGAGCAGCACGAGCTCCTCGACGAGCTCCCGAGCGGCGCGCACCTGCACGGCGGCACCGGAGATGGTGATCCGGTTGCCGCGCACGAGCACGTCGACATCCGGGTACTGGCGCTCGATCGTGGTCAGGAGCCGGTCCTGGGGGCCGAGCAGTCGCACCATGGCCACGCCATCCACCTCGAACTCGACGCGTTCGGCGCCGTCGTCGGCGGTGGGAGTGTCGCTAGAAGCCAAGGGATCCTTCCGTCAGACCGTCGGCCGCTGTGCCGGCTCCGAGCACGTGCGCGTGGACGTGGAAGACGGTCTGTCCGGCGTTCTCGCCGGTGTTGAAGATCAAACGGTAGTGGCCGCCGGAATGTTCCGTCGCGAGTTGTTGGGCGACGGCGACGACCTCGGCGAGCAGGGGGGCGTCGCCGGCGGCGAGCTCCGTCACGTTCGCATACTGCGCCGTCTTCGGCACGACGAGCAGATGCACGGGTGCCTTCGGGGCGATGTCCCGGAACGCGATGATCGAATCGTTCTCGAACACCACGTCCGCGGGGATCTCGCGGGCGATGATGCGCTCGAAGATGCTGGGCTCGGTCATATGGTCAGTTTACCGGCGGCGGGGAGGCTGCGACGGATTGCCGCCCAAAGATGCCGTCGAACCCCCGCAACCCGTCGCCGCATCCCCGCCTGGGCACTACCAACGCCCCAGCGGGACGTTGAGGGCGGCGAGGGCGGCCGGGCCGGCGGTGGAGGTGCGCAGCACCTCGGGGCCGAGGCGCACCAGCTCGGCGCCCGCGGCGGTAAGGCGGTCGAGCTCGTCGGGGGCGATGCCGCCCTCCGGCCCGACGACGAGGATGAGGTCCCTGCCGTCGGGCTCGAGGGCGGAGAGCGGCTTGGCGGCGGCGGGCTCGAGCACGAGCATCCTGCCCGCGGAGGCCATGGCGGCGAGCTGTTTGGTGCTCACGAGGTCGAGCACGTCGGGCACCCAGGCCCGCAGGGACTGCTTGGATGCCTCGCGCACGATCGCGCGCCAGCGCTCGACCCCCTTGGCGACCTTCGCACCCTCCCAGCGCGAGACGCTGCGGGATGCGGACCAGGGGATGACGCCGTCCACCCCCAACTCGGTCGCCGCCTGCACCGCGAGCTCGTCCCGGTCGCCCTTCGCCAGCGCCTGGGCGAGGAAGACGGCGGGCGAGCGACGCTCGACGCGCTCGAGGGTCTCGACGTCGAACGCGAGCGCGGTCGGATCGGCGGTCACCACGGTGCCGGCGATCACGAGGCCCGCCCCGTTGCCGACCGAGATCGCTTCGCCGACGGCGACACGGCTCACGGTCACGGCGTGCCGGGACTCGGCCCCGCCCAGCACGATGCGGTCGCCGACCGCGACGTTCGAGATCGTCTCATCAAGGTATCGGTGAGCCACCCGACCACTCTCCCAGAATCGTGCCTGGAGCAGGACCTCATCATCCTGCGGAAGTTCCGGTGCCCGGCCCAGCGCCGGCAGACACCTTGGAAACGTTCGGGAAGTGAAGGACACTGTCCTTCACTTCCCGAGTCCGCGAGAGTGCTCCCACGATCCGCGAAACCGCAATCGGCGACGCTCGCGGGCGCGGGCCCGGCTAGAACCCGAGGAAGCGGTCGCGCAGCTTCGCGAAGAGGCCCTGCTGGAAGTGCGCGAAGTGCGGGGCGGGCTGCTTGCGCGCCGCGGCGAGCTGCGTGACGAGGGCCTGCTCCTTGGCGTTGAGCTTGGTCGGCGTCACGACCTGCACGCCGATCTTGAGGTCCCCGCGACCGTTGCCGCGCAAGCGCGTGACGCCTCGATCCTTGATCGTGATGATCTCGGCGCCCTGCGTGCCCGGCTTGATCTCGATCGCGACCTCGCCGTCGAGGCCCTTGAGCGTCGCCCGGGTGCCGAGGATGGCATCCGTCATCTGCACCTCGAGGGTCGCGAGCAGGTCGTCGCCGTTGCGGCTGAAGGTCTCGTGGTGCCGCACCTTGACCTCGAGGAACAGGTCGCCGTTCGGACCGCCGGCGGGCCCGACCTCGCCCTGACCGGGCATCTGCAGGCGCAACCCGGTGTCGACGCCCGCCGGGATGTCAACCGGGATCCGGCGGGTCGCCCGCACCCTGCCCTGCCCCGCGCAGGTCGCGCACGGGTTGGCGATGATCGTGCCATAGCCGCGGCAGGTGCCGCACGGGCTCGCCGTCACGACGTTGCCGAGGAGGCTGCGCATGGTGCGCTGGATCTGGCCCGTGCCCTGGCAGATGTCGCAGCGCACCGGGGAGGTGCCAGGCTGGCAGCACGAACCCTGGCAGGTCTCGCACAGCACCGCGGTGTTGACCTCGAGGTCGCGCGTGGTGCCGAAGATCACCTCGTCGAGATCGACCTCGACGCGCACGAGCGCATCCTGGCCGCGCTCCCGCCGCGAGCGCGGCCCGGCCGAACGCTGCGCCCCCCCGAAGAAGGTCTCGAAGATGTCGCCGAACCCGAAGCTCTGCCCGCCGAAGCCGGCCTGCGGTCCGAGGTCGTACTGCTGACGCTGCTGCGGGTCGCTCAGCACGTCGTAGGCGTGCGTGACCTGCTTGAACTTCTCGGACGCCTCGGGGCTCGGATTCACGTCAGGGTGGAGTTCCCTCGCGAGCCTTCGGTACGCCTTCTTGATCTCCTCGGGGCTCGCGCCTCGTTCGACGCCGAGCACCTCGTAATGGTCTGCCAAGTTCTAACTGTCCTCACCGAGCAGGCGCGAGAGGTAGCGCGCCACCGCTCGCACCGCGGCCATGTTGTTCGAATAGTCCATGCGCGTGGGGCCCAGCACCCCGAGCCGCGCCACGCTTCCCCCCGTGGAGGAGTAGCCGCTGGTGACGACCGAGGTCTCCGCGAGACCGAAGCCCGCGTTCTCCCGCCCGATCCGTGCGGACACCGCGCCGGCGTCGACATCCATCTCGCCGAACAGCTTGAGCAGGGCCACCTGCTCCTCGATCGCCTCGAGCACGGGGTAGATGCTGCCGCCGAAGTCCTCCTCGGTGCGCGCGAGGTTCGCAGCTCCCGCCATGAGCAGCCGATCCTGGCGGCCGGCGAGCACCTGCTCGCGCAGGCTCGCGGCGATCTGCTCGACGAGCGGGCGGCGTTCGGCCGGGAAGCCCTCCGCCACCGCGGACAGTCGAGCCGCGGCATCCGGCAGTTCGCGTCCGCCGAGGGCGGCGTTGAGCTTTGCGCGCACCTCGCCCAGGAAGGCGACATCGAGGGGGCCCGCGACATCCGTGAGCCGCTGATCGACGCGCCCGGAATCGGTGATCAGCACCGACATGAGCCTGCTCTCACCGAGCGGCACGAGCTCGATGTGGCGCACACGCGAGTTGCCGAGCGTCGGGTACTGCACGAGCGCGACCTGGTGGGTCAGCTGGGAGAGGAGGCGCACCGTGCGCGTGAGCACGTCATCGAGATCCACCGACTCGCCGAGGAAGAGCTCGATCGCCTGGCGCTGCGCCGGGGTGAGCGGCCGCACATCGGCGAGCTGGTCGACGAAGACGCGGTACCCCTTGTCGGTCGGGACGCGCCCGGAGGAGGTGTGGGGAGCAACGATGAGCTCCTCGTCCTCGAGCAGCGCCATGTCGTTGCGGATCGTCGCCGCCGACACGCCGAACGAGTGCCGCTCCACGATCGACTTCGAGCCGACGGGTTCGCGGGATGCCACGTAGTCCTGCACGATCACGCGAAGCACTTCGAGGCCACGTTCCGACACCATCCGAGACCTCCTCCCGTGGCTAGCACTCGAACACGCCGATTGCCAATAGTACCGTGACACGCTGTGCGGACACCGTTGCACGCCGGTTGACGCAAGCGCTACCTTGTGTCTGTGCTTGCGCGAGCCCCCACTGGGGAGCATGCACCAGCGCAAGACCCCAGTTCTTGACTGACCATCCGGGACATCCCTCGTTCACCTGAAAGGCAACGAACTCATGACCGACGCAACCCCCACCCCCGCGGCCCCTCAGCCCGCTGCTCCGCTGACGCCGGCCGAGGACAAGCAGTGGGCCTCCTTCGCCCATTTCGGCGGCCTGCTGGGCATCCTCCCGGCGCTCATCATCTTCCTCGTCTTCAAGGATCGCGGCACGCTCACCAAGCAGGAGTCGAAGGAGGCGCTGAACTGGCAGATCACGTTCACGATCGGCCTCGTCGTCATCTACATCCTGGTGGCCATCATCAACTCGATCCTCTGGAACACCTCCGCCTGGGGGCTGACCGCAGTGATCGGCTTCCTGCCCTTCCTCGCGTGGGTCGCCAACGCGATCTTCTCGATCATGGGCGGCGTGAAGGTGCAGGGCGGCGGAGCGTACCGTTACCCCTTCGCCATCCGCCTCGTGAAGTAACCACTTCGCACCGTTCGGGTCCGCAAGCTTCGGCTTCCGGGCCCGAACGGCTTTAATGGGGGCATGTCAGACACCACGCCCCCCACGAACCCCTACGCCAGCGCGCAGCCGCTGAGCCCGAGCGACGAGAAGCTCTGGGCCACCCTCGTGCATGTCGGTGGCATCCTGTTCGGATTCCTGCCGGCGGTGATCGGCTATATCCTGCTCAAGGACCGCGGACCGTTCATCCGAGCGCACACCGCGACGGCGCTGAACTTCCAGATCACCCTCGTCATCGCCTACGCGGTCGGCGCGGTGACCTCGCTGCTCGTCGTCGGGATCTTCATCCTCATCGCAGCAGGCATCCTGAGCCTCGTGTTCAGCATCCTCGCTGCGATCGCGGCGAACCAGGGGCAGTACTACACGTATCCGCTCAGCATCACGTTCGTCAGCTAGTTGTAGTTCCCACCCGCACGGCCGTCACGTCGCTTCCGACGCGCCGGAACCGGCGGGCGTGGGCCCAGTCACTCCACCAGGCGACGCACGACCGCGTCCGCCAGCAGGCGACCGCGCAGGGTCAGCACGATCGTGCCTCGGAGGGCTTCGCGTGCGTCCACGAGCTCGTCGGCGATGAGGCCCGCGACCGCGATGCGAGCGGATGCCACGAGACCGGTGATCGGCATCCCCTCACGCAATCGCGTGCGCAACAACACCGCCTCCAGCTGTCTCGTTGCGGGGTCGAGCGTCTCCCGCCCAGCCGCCGGGGAGTGGCCCGCCGCGATCCTTCCCGCATAGGCGGCGGGATGCTTGACGTTCCACCAGCGCACCCCGCCGACGTGGCTATGCGCGCCCGGGCCGATCCCCCACCAGTCGTGGCCGAGCCAGTAGCCGAGGTTGTGGTCGGAGCGCAAGCGCTCCGAGCGCGCCCAGTTGCTCACCTCGTACCAGTCGTACCCGGCCGCGGCCAGGCGGGAGTCCGCGAGCTCGTAGAGGTCGGCCTGGAGATCGTCGTCGGGCATCGCGACCTCGCCGCGACGGATCTGGGCCGCGAGCTTGGTGCCCACCTCGACGATGAGCGCGTAGGCGGAGAGATGGTCCGGCGCCATCGCGATCGCCGCGTCGAGGGATGTCGCCCAGTCCTGAAGCGATTCACCCGGGGTGCCGTAGATGAGATCGAGACTCACCTCCAGTCCGGCCTGACGGGCCCAGCCGACGACGAGCGGCACGCGCTCGGGGTCGTGGGTGCGCTCGAGCGTCGCGAGCACGTGGGGCACGGCCGACTGCATGCCGAACGAGACCCTCGTGAATCCGGCCTCGCGCAGGGCGAGCAGGTAGCCGAGGTCGACCGAATCCGGGTTGGCCTCGGTCGTCACCTCCGCCCCAGGGGCGATCCCCCACGTGTCGCGCACGGCACCGAGCATGGCGGCGAGGTCGCGCGCGGGGAGCAGCGTCGGGGTACCGCCGCCGAAGAACACCGTGGCGGCAGCGCGTTCCGGAAGGTCCGCGGCACGCAGCACGCCGGCCGCCAGGGCGACCTCGGCGATCGCCTGGGCGGCATAGTCCTGGCGGCGGGCGCCGCGCAACTCCTGACTGGTGTAGGTGTTGAAGTCGCAGTAGCCGCAGCGCACGCGGCAGAAGGGCACGTGCAGGTAGACGCCGAAGTCGCGGCTCGCCGCGTCATCCGCGACGCCGCCCGGCAGGAGGCCGTCGAGGGGTGCGGGATCGGCGATAGGCAGGGCACTGGGCACACCCGATTGTCCCCCGGTTTCCTACTGGGGGACGACTCTTGCCACAATGGAAGAATGAGCACCTTCGTCCTCTGGGACATCGACGGCACCCTGATCCAGAACACTCCGAGCACCGGGAGCCTCTATCTGGATGCCGTCGAGCACGTCACGGGGGTGCGCCCGACCGAGCGCGTGACCGATCCGCACGGCATGACCGAGGGGCAGCTGCTCACGGAAATCCTGCGTATCAACGGGCTCGACACCGCCCGGCTCGGCGAGGTGCTCTACGACCTCGACGTGCTCTCGCGGGACCAGTTCGAGCGGGGCTGGGACCGCGACCGCTGCGCCGGCGTCGAGGATGCACTCGCCGCCGTCGCCGCCCGCGGCTGGGTCAACGCGCTCCTGACCGGCAACGGCCCCAACCGGGCGCGCTACAAGCTGCTCGCGGCCGGCCTCGATCCCGAGCTCTTCGACTGGGACCACTCGTACTTCGGGCACGAGTCCCCGACGCGCCACCACCTGACCGCTGGCGCGCGTGCGGCGCTCGTGGGCAACACCTCCGTGATCGTCGGTGACACCCCCAACGACGGGCTCGCCGCGGATTCGGCCGGATTCCCGTTCATCGCCGTCGCGACCGGGGTGTACTCCGCCACCGAACTCGACGGCACGAACGCCGTCACGATCCTCGAGGACCTCGAGTCCGGGCGCGAGGCGCTGCTCGCCGCGATCGAGGCGGCCAGTGCTGACACCGCGGAGGACGCCGAGCCCGTGGACGCCGTCTCGCCCTGAGCGGTCGGAAGGAGGCTCCAACTCATGGTTCGCTAGTGACCATGGAAATCGTCCCGCCGCGCCCTCGCATCCTCGTGCTCATCGCCATCGGACTCGCCGGCGGCCTGCTCAGCGGCGCGTTCGGGGTCGGCGGCGGCATCATCCTCGTGCCCCTGCTCGTGACCTTCGCCGGACTCGACCAGCGCCGCGCGTCCGCGGCCTCGCTCCTGGCGATCCTGCCGACCTCGATCGCCGGCTCCATCACCTACATCGTCAACGGTGAGATCGACTTCGTCGCCGCCGGCTTCGTCGCGATCGGGGCGATCGGCGGGGCGATCATCGGCGCGAACCTGCTCAAGCGCATCCCGATCGTCTGGCTGCGCTGGACCTTCATCGGCCTGCTGCTGCTGATCGCCGTGCGCATGCTGCTCATCGAGCCCGAGCGCGGCGAGCCGCTCGCCCTCACACCCTGGCTCGCCCTCGCCTACCTCGCGCTCGGCCTCGTCATGGGCATCGCCTCGGGCCTGCTGGGCGTCGGCGGCGGCATCATCGCGGTGCCGGCGCTCATCGGCCTCTTCGGCATCAGCGACCTCATCGCCAAGGGCACCTCGCTGCTCGTGATGATCCCGACGACGATCACGGGCACGGCGACGAACTACCGCAACAAGCTCGTCGACCTGCGCACGGGACTCATCGTCGGCGCGGCCGCGGCCGTCGCCTCGATCGGCGGGGCAACCGTCGCGCTCGCCCTCCCGGCGAGGATCGCGGCGATCCTGTTCGCGATCCTGCTCGTGGCGATCGCGATCCAGCTCAGCGTGCGCGCGATCCGGGCCCATCGCAAGCCGAAGGCTGACCCGGAAGCGGCGTAGCTAGAACCGCTCCGCGGGCAGTGCGTACAGGTCGCGCGCCCCCGCGACCGCGCCCGGCAGCAGGCCCGCCACCGCGGGTAGCAGCTGCGAGGCGTAGTAGCGGGCGAGCACGAGTTCGGTCTCCGCACGCTCAGCGTCGTCACCGGATGCCGCGGCGAGCGCGCCCTTGGCGAGCAGCCAGCCCCCGACGCACAACGCCCACATGCGCAGGTACGGCGTCGAGCCGGAGAGCGCGCCCGCGGGGTCCGCGGCGGAGCGCAGCATCCACCCGGTCGCCTGCTCGAGCGCGTCGAACTGGGTCGCGAGCTCGGTGCCGATCGCGGCGAGGTCGTCCCCCCCGGCCGCGAGTGCGGGCAGCAGCTCACGCATCTGGGCGAGGAACTCGGTGACGGAGGCTCCGCCGCGCACGCCGAGCTTGCGACCGATGAGGTCGGCGGCCTGGATGCCGTTGGTGCCCTCGTAGATCGGGGTGATGCGGGAGTCACGCAGGTGCTGCGCCGCACCGGTCTCCTCGATGAAGCCCATGCCGCCGTGGATCTGCAGCGCCATCGACGAGAGCTCGACGCCCAAGTCGGTGCCGAAGCTCTTGCTGATCGGGGTGAGCAGGCCCACGATCTCGTTGGCGCGGGAGCGCATGGCCTCGTCCGGGTGGAACTTGGCGAGGTCGATGTGCGTCGCGTTGAAGAGCACGATGCGGCGCACCGCGGCGATGTAGGCCTTCTGCGTCAGCAGCATGCGACGCACGTCCGGGTGGCCGATGATGGCGGCCTCGCCGTCGACCGTCTGGCCCTGCACCCGCTCCTTCGCGTACTCGAGCGACTGCTGGTACGCGCGCTCGGCGATCGCGAGGCCCTGGGTGCCGACGGAGAGGCGGGCGCTGTTCATCATGACGAACATGATGCGCATGCCGAGGTTCTCCTCGCCGATGAGGTAGCCGGTGGCGCCGTCGTAGGACATCACGCAGGTGGGCGAGCCGTGGATGCCGAGCTTGTGCTCGATCGAGAGGCACTCGACGGTGTTGCGCTCCCCCGGCGTGCCGTCCTCCTCGAGCAGGAACTTGGGCACGATGAAGCACGAGATGCCCTTGGTGCCCTCGGGGGCGCCCGGGGT
>JBAQPI010000060.1:0-6046 GCA_049305635.1 Rhodoglobus sp.
GATCACCAAGCGGTGGAAGTCCTCGTTGAAGACGTCGCGGATGATCTTGATGAGCAGGTCGGGCTCGCTGTGCAGCAGCGCGGGCGCCTGCACCGTCTCGACCTGGTGGCTGATCTCGGCCCACTGGGTGGTGAGCCGCTGCACGTCGAGCGTCAGCTGCTCCTCGGTGGCGCCCTCGGCGGCGGTGCGCACGATGACGCCCACGTTCTCGGGCAGCACCTCCTTGAGGATCCTCTTCAGGCGCGCGCGCTCGGTGTCGGGGAGCTTGCGGCTGATGCCCGACATCGAGCCGTTGGGCACGTAGACCAGGTACCGACCCGGGAGGGAGACCTGCGAGGTTAGCCGGGCGCCCTTGTGGCCCACCGGATCCTTGGTGACCTGCACGAGCACGCGGTCGCCGGGCTTGAGGGCGAGCTCGATGCGGCGCGGCTGGGTCTTGCCGTCGCTGTCGAGCGCGGCGGCATCCCAGTCCACCTCGCCCGAGTAGAGCACGGCGTTGCGGCCGCGACCGATGTCGACGAAGGCGGCCTCCATGCTCGGCAGCACGTTCTGCACGCGGCCGAGGTAGACGTTGCCGATGAGGCTCGCCTCCTGCGAGCGCGCCACGTAGTGCTCGACGAGCACGCCGTCCTCGAGCACGGCGATCTGGATGCGCCCGAACTTCGAGCGCACCACCATCACGCGGTCCACGGCCTCGCGGCGGGCGAGGAACTCGCTCTCGGTCACGACGGGACGACGGCGACCGGCATCCCGCCCGTCGCGGCGACGCTGCTTCTTGGCCTCGAGTCGCGTGGAGCCCTTGACGCGCTGAGGCTCGGTGATGAGCTCCGGCTGCTGCTGCTGGCGGCGCGGCTCGCGCACGCGCACGACGGTGTTGGGGGCGTCATCCCCGGGGCGGGCCTCCTCGCCGGGTCGGCGGCGCGACCGGCGGCGCACGGTGCCCGGCTCGTCCGGCAGTTCGAGGGGCCCCGAACGCTCGGGAAGCGGCGGCAGGTCGGGGGCCTGGAAGAGCAGGGAGGTCGTGGGGCGACGCACCGGCTGCTCCGCGGCAGTCTCGACCGTCTCGGGGACCGTTGCCTCCGGCGCCTTCCTGGTGCGCGGCCGGGTCTTCGGCGCGGAGTCGGCGGCCGGCTCCGGCATCCCGGCATCCTGCGCGGCCACGATCTCGGTCGCGGTGCTCGCGCTCACGTGCTCGGAGGCCTTCTTCGCGGCGGGGCGCTTACGGGACGCCTTCTCGGCCGGGACCTGCGTGGTCACCTCGGCCTGGCTCGCCTGGACGGCATCGGCCGGCTCGATCGTCGCGGCATCCGCGGACGGGGCCGCACTGCTCGCCCGTCGTCCGAAGAGTCGCGCGCGCTTGCCGGTGTTCTCGGTGTTCTCGGTGTTGTCGTTGTTCTCCACCATCGCTGGTGCACTCCTTGCCCGCAGGACGGCCGCGCCGCCCTCGGGTACTCTCTCGTCGCCGCGGAACCCCGCGACCAAAACCTGTCATGTCACGCACCGGGCCCTTGGCTCGCGGTGCGTCGTGTCCTCTCACGACACGCGCCCTCTCACGACGCTCTCGGAACTTGCCATCCGACTGCGCAGCCTCGGCTGCGATCTGGCCCGGTTGAACCTGTCGCGGGTTGCGGCAGGAGTGCCCGGTAAAGCCTTCATTGGCGCCAGTCCGGGCGCGGCCCGGCTGACTGTCTGTCATTATCGCATGATTGCCAGCATGGCGGGCTGTGCGCCATGCAATAATCCGATCCATGACCGATGCCCCGGCCGCGCGCCGCCCGATCGCCATGCCCATCCTGTTGATCGTGACGGGGCTTCTGGGCTGGTATGCCTCCTTCGCCCTGACGGTGGACAAGATCCTCGTGCTGCAGAATCCGCAGGCCGATCTCGATTGCAACATCTCGCTGCTCGTGCAGTGCGGCACCAACCTGCAGTCCTGGCAGGGATCCGTGTTCGGCTTCCCGAACCCGCTCATCGGGCTCGGCGGATTCGTCGCCCCGATCGCGGTCGGCGTGGCCATGCTCGCGGGGGCGACGTTCGCTCGCTGGTTCTGGATCGCCTTCGCCGTCGGGGTCGCCGGCGCCTTCGGCTTCACGATCTGGCTCCAGGTGCAGAGCTTCTACTTCCTCGGCACGCTGTGCCCGTGGTGCATGCTCGTGTGGGCGGTGACGATCCCGCTGTTCTGGACGGTGTGGTTGCACCTGCTCAAGAGCGGCATCATCCCATTGCCGGCTGGAGCCAGGCGATTCTTCGGCAAGGCCTACGGCTTCATCCCGCTGATCACGGTGCTCAACTACATCGAGGTCGCGCTGAACGCGCAGATCGGCCTGGACTGGATCGGCGTGCTGGCGACGACCGGGAGCCTGTAGAGCTGACGCTATTCGTAGTGGTACCGGCACTGGGCGATCAAGATCTCCGACTCGGTCACCCTGTAGACGAGACGATGCTCGTCGGTGATCCGCCTCGACCAGAAGCCCTGGAACCCGTGTTTGAGCGCCTCCGGCTTGCCGATACCCTCGTTGCCGCCCCGCTGGATGTCCCGAAGCAGGGCGTTGATGCGACGCAGCACCGTGCGGTCTTGCGTCTGCCAGTACAGGTAGTCCTCCCAGGCGCGCTCGTCCCAGGTCAGCTTCATCCGTCGATGAGCTCGTTCTCGGTTCCTCCACCAGCGGTCAGGTTCTCGATCGCGGTGAGGAGCCGCCGGGCGTTGGCCGGGCTCCGCAGGAGGTACGCAGTCTCCTTCAAGGACTCGTAGTCGTCGAGCGCAACGAGCACGACGGGGTCGTGACCAGCGCGCGTGATCACGACTTCCTCACGATCGGCCAGCACGCTGTCGAGCGTGGCCGCGTAGTTGGCCCGGGACTCCGAATAGCTGATGGTTCTCATGGCGCGCTCCTCACGTACAGAAAATTGTACGTCAGACGCCAAGAGAGCACAAGGCGCCGGTCAGCCGAACCAGAGCGCGAGTTCCCGCGCCGCCGACTCCGGCGAGTCGCTGCCGTGCACCAGGTTCTGCTGCACGCTGAGGCCCCAATCGCGCCCGAGGTCGCCGCGGATCGTGCCGGGCGCCGCCGTGGTCGGGTCGGTCGTGCCGGCGAGCGAGCGGAAACCTTCGATCACGCGGTGCCCTGCGACACGCATCGCGACGACGGCACCGGACTGCATGAACTCGACGAGCGGCTCGTAGAAGGGCTTGCCCTGGTGCTCCTCGTAGTGCGCGGCGAGCAGGTCGAGGTCCGCCTCGACGAGCTTGATGTCGATGAGCTGATAGCCCTTGGCCTCGATGCGGCGCAGGATCTCGCCCGTGAGGTTGCGGGCCACGCCGTCGGGCTTGACGAGCACGAGGGTCTCTTCGATGGTGGTCATGGTGTCTCCTGTTCGGGGTTGTCGGGGTGGGCGAGCTTGGCCGCATCCAGTTGGCGCCCCTTGACGAAGCAGTACACCCAGATGCCGGCGAAGCCCGCGCCGATGAAGAACATGACGGGCAGCAGGATGCCGAGCCCGATGAGCACGGCCTGCAGCACCCAGCCCAGCCAGGTTCCCCACTCGAAGCGGACGAGGCGTCCGGTCACGAGGAGCAGCGCGATGAGCACCGCCCCACCGGCGAACGCGGGCACCGGTGGCAGTGCCTTGAGCCCGAAGGCGGTCATCGTCACGAAGAACGCCAGCACCGCCTCGAGCAGCAGGGCGACCGCCAGCAGCGACTCGGTCGCGGTGCGCTCGGGTCTCGGCTTCGCTCGACCACCGGGCGTCGACTCGCTCATCGCCAGCCCTCCGCGGTGGCGAGCGCGATGGCCTCGCCGATGAGCGTGATGGAGCCGGTCACGACGACCGCGCGGCGCGGCGACGCGGCGGCCCACAGGCGTGCATCCTGCACCGCGAACTCGAAGGACTCGTACGTCACCGTCGAATCGTCCGGGGCCCACTCGAGCACGACCGCGGCGAGGTCGTCGGGGTCGATCGCGCGATCCGAGTGCGAGCGGGTGACGTGGAAGCGCGTCGTGACGGGGGCCAGCGCCTCGACGATGCCGGCGGCATCCTTGTCGGCGAGCACGCCGAGCACGATGCAGAACTCGTCGAAGTCGAAGTAGCTCGCCAGCGCAGAGGCGAGGGCGGCGGCGCCGTGCGGGTTGTGGGCGGCGTCGGCGATCACGGTCGGCTCGACGCCGATCACCTGCAGGCGGCCTGGCGAGGTCGCGGTCGCGAGCCCCTCCTCGAGCACGTCGCCCACGAGCGGCTGGGTGCCGTTGCCGAGGAACGACTCGACCGCGGCGATCGCCAGCGCGGCGTTGTGGCCCTGGTGCTCCCCGAACAGCGGCAGGAACAGGTCGGGGTAGGTGCCGGCGATGCCGCGCACCGAGATGAGCTGCCCGCCGACGGCGACCGCCGAGGCCTCGAGACCGAACGCCCGCCCTTCGACGGCGAGGCTCGACTCGGTGAGCTCGACGGCGCGCTCGAGCTCGGCGAGCGCCTCGGGTGCCTGCACGGCGGAGACCACGGCGGCGACCGGCTTGATGATGCCGGCCTTCGTGCGGGCGATCTCGGCGACGGTCGAACCCAGTCGCTGGGTGTGGTCGAGCGCGATGGGGGTGAAGACCGCCACCTGACCGTCAGCGACGTTCGTCGAGTCCCACTCGCCGCCCATCCCGACCTCGACGACGGCGACATCGACGGGGGCGTCTGCGAAGCTCGCGAAGGCGAGCACGGTGAGCGCCTCGAAATAGGTCAGCGGCTCCTCCTCGTTCGCGATGAGCTCGGCGTCGGCCATGTCGATGAAGGGTCGGATGTCGGCCCAGTTCGCCGCGAGCGCCCGGTTCGAGATCGGCTGGCCGTCGATCACGATCCGCTCGTTCACGCGCACGAGGTGCGGGCTCGTCATGAGCCCCGTGCGCAGCCCGTAGGCGCGCAGGATGGACTCCGCGATGCGGCTCGTGGAGGTCTTGCCGTTGGTGCCGGTGACGTGGATGATCGGGTAGCTGCGCTGCGGATCCCCGAGCAGCTCGACGACCCGGCGGGTGGCCTCGAGCCGCGGTTGCGGGGCGGCCTCCCCGATGCGCTCGAGGAGCTCGGCGAAGACGCGGTCGGCGTCCTCCTGGTATTCGGTGTCCTCGAGCTCCCAGTCGGAGTCCTCGTCGAGATTCGTGCCCTCGTCGCCAGCCGCGAACGGGCTGAGGTCGGCGAGCGGGTTCTGGTCGTCGTCGCCGAGATCGCTCTCGTCGGCGAACTCGTCGTCGCGCTCCCGATCAGACATCCACCGCTCCCGACTTCCACACGTCCACGACCAGTACACCAGCATTCGCGGCCTGGCCGGCAGCGAGTACCGTGCGGGCGCCCTCGGACGAGTCGAGCGCGGCCGAGGTCTCGGGGTCGGCCGACGCCTGGAACGAGTTCTCGACGGCGAGGGTCTCGGCGGCGATGACCTCGGCGAATGCGGTGAGGGCGGCGAGGTCGGACTCCGACGACCCCTTCACCTGCAGCACGATCCGGTCGCTCACCTCGAGTCCGGCCGCCTTGCGGGTGTCCTGGATCGTCCGGATCACGTCGCGCGCAAGCCCCTCCGCCTCGAGTTCGGGGGTCGTGACCGTGTCGAGGATGACGAATCCGCCGTCGCCGAGAAAGGCGATCGCGCTCGAGGCCTCGGCGGCATCCAGCTCCAGCTCGAACTCGCCCGGCTCGAGCACCGTGCCGCCGGCCGTGACGACGTCGCCGGAGAGCGACCAGTCCCCCGACTTCGACGCCTGGATGACGCGCTGCACGTCCCTTCCGACCCGCGGCCCCAGGGCGCGGGCGTTCACGCTCAACCGCCGCGTGATGCCGTAGGCGGCGAGCGAGCCCTCCTCGAGCGGGCGGACGTCGACGGCCTTGACGTTGAGTTCGTCCCGCAGCACCTCGGCGAAGGCCTCGAGCCCCGTGCTCGGGCTCACGACCGTGAGCCCCGCGAGCGGCAGGCGCACACGGAGCCCGCGCGCCTTGCGCAGCGCCAGCCCCGAACTCGCGACCTCGCGCACGCGGTCCATCGCGGCCACGAGGGCGTCGTCGGCAGGGAAGG
>JBAQPI010000061.1:0-19020 GCA_049305635.1 Rhodoglobus sp.
GCCGTGGCTGCCGACGACGAGCAGGCGCGCGCCCGCGGCGGCGGCGATGAGCGCGTCGGCGGGCCGGGCGGCGGGCATGCTGCGCTCGACCATGAGATCGGGGTAGTCCTCGGCGATGCCGGCAAGCGACTCGGCGAGCGCGACCTCGTCCGCCGCGGATGGCGTCAGCGGTCAGCGGCCGGATTCGGCACCCCAGAACCAGGGCGGCTGCCACGCCCGCACGGCGGTGAGCGGCTCCCCCAGTCGGTCGGCCTCCGCCGCGGCGAACCGCACGGCCGCGAGGGACAGCGCCGAGCCGTCGACCCCGACGACGACCCCGTAGGCGGGGGCCTCCTGCCGGTTCGGGATGATCGCGACGCTGCACGTCGCATACTGCGCCATGCGCGCGGCACGCACGCTGTCGACGGCTTCCCCCTCGCGTGCGGCGGACCCGACCACGAGCAGGTCGGCGCCCGCGGCATGGTCGCAGAGCGCGTAGACCGGGGAACCCACGAGCACCACGGCGTGGACGGAGACCCCTTGGCGATCCGCGCGGATCCGATCGGCGAGGTCGTGGATCCGCTCCTCAGCCGCCCGGACGGCCTCCGCCGTGAGCGCGGGATCCTCCGTGCCCCAGTCGTCGTCGACGACGTGCACGATCTCCAACTGCGCGCCAGTCGCGAGCGCGCGATCACCCGCCCAGTCCAGGGCCGCGCCGTCGCGCTCGTTGCCACTCGCTCCGACGACGATCCTCGCGACCATGATCCGCTCCCTCCGTGCTGCGGTGCTTACAAGACTCCCGCGTCCTGGCTCGCCACGCGAGGGCCCAAAGTCCCGCGGGCGGGCGCGGGTGCCGCCCGGACGGCGCCCAGGCGCGCCCGCAGGCCGTTGAGGATCGTGAGCACGTCGACGGCCTCCTGCAGGAGCGCACCGAGAATCGCCGGCAGGAAGCCGAAGGCCGCGACGACCATCAGCGCCGCGCTGAGCCCGATGCCGACCCAGACGCTCTGCGTGGCGACGCGCACCGTCCTGCGGGCGATCGTGACCACATCCGCGACCCGGCCGAAGTCGTCGACGAGCAGCACGATGTCCGCGCTCTGGCTGGCCGCCGAGGAACCGCGCGCTCCCATCGCCACGCCGACGTCGGAGGCCGCGAGCACAGGCGCGTCGTTGACGCCGTCGCCGATCATCATGACCGGCTTCTCCGCTCCGCGCACGGCGTCGACCTTGTCCTTGGGCATGAGCGAGGCGCGGATGTCAGTGAGACCGGTCTGGCCGCCGATCACCTCAGCGGTGGCGCGCGCGTCGCCCGTGAGCATGATGAAGTGACGCACGCCGAGGGCGCGCAGCCGTTCGATCGTCTGCGCGGCATCCTCGCGCAACGCGTCCCGCAGCACGATCGCCCCGGCGTACACCCCGTCGACCGCGACATGCACGGCGATCTCCCCGGCCTCGAGCGCCGTGTCGCCCGCCGCGGGCGCGCCCGGCACGAACGCGGACTTGCCCACGACGACCGTGCGGCCATCGATGCTGCCCTGCAGGCCCATGCCCGCGATCTCGCGGATGTCTCGCGCCACCGGCACCGCGCCGGCGAGTTCGGCCGCCTCGACGATCGATGCCGCCAGCAGGTGCGGCGAGTGGGCCTCGAGCGCTCCGGCGAGGGCGAGCACGTCCACCTCATCCGTCGGCACCACCCGCACGACCGTCGGGTGCCCTCCGGTCAGGGTGCCGGTCTTGTCGAGCGCGACGGTGCGGATTCGGGAGGCCCGCTCGAGCACGCCGCCCGACTTCACGATGATTCCGAGACCCGATGCCCGGTTGGTGCCGGCCAGGAACGCGACGGGGGCGGCGATGAGCAGCGGGCACGGGGTCGCGACCACGAGCACCTCCGCGAATCGCGTGGGCTCCCCCGAGACGAGCCAGGCGAGTCCCGCGAACAGCACCGCGGCGATCGAGAACGGCAGCGCGAAGCGGTCGGCGAGCCGCACGAACGGTGCGCGTTCGTCCGCAGCCGCGGCGACGAGGTCGATGATGGTCTGGAGCTGGCTGTGCGCCACCATCGCGGTCGCCCGCACGCGCACGGTCCGCTCGCCGTTGACCGCGCCGCTGAGCACGGTCGAGCCCGCGGCGTGGGTGACGGGCAGGCTCTCCCCCGACATCGAGGACTCGTCGAACTCGCCGTCGTCGAGCAGCGCGCCGTCCACCGGCACGGTCTCGCCGGGACGCACCTCGACGACATCCCCGACCCGCACCTCGGCTACGCCCACGCTCGCGACGCCCTGCGCGGTGAGCACGTGCGCGATGGCCGGCGCCCGCTCGAGGAGCGCGGTGAGTTCGGCGCGGGCGCTGCGCTCGGCGAACTGCTCGAGCGCCTCGCCGCCCGTCAGCATCACGACGACGATGAGCGCCGCCCAGTGGTCGCCGAGCGCGACGGTGCTGCCGATCGCGAGGATCGCCAGGAAGTCGATGCCCCATGCCCCCGAGCGCAACTGACGGATCATCCCGACGAGCGAGCGGATCGCGACGACGATCGCGAACGCGGAGATCAGCCACTGCGCGGCCACCGCGAACCCCGCCAGCTGCAGGCCCCCGCCGCCGATGCCGATCGCGACGGCGGCGATCACCCACGGGTAGTCGAGCAGGCGCAGGCGTGCCTTCCGTCTCATGCAAGCCCGATGATCTCGGCCTGGTCCGGTACGCGCACGTCCCAGCCGAGCTCGCGCTTGATCCGGGCCCGGAGCGCGTCGGCCGCGGTCGGCTCCCCGTGCGTGACGTAGGTCATGGCTGGGGCGCTCGGCGCGGCCGCGAGCCAGCGCATGACCGCGTCGGCGTCGGCGTGCGCCGACATGCTCTCGAGCTGCACGACCTCGGCCCCGATGGGCACATCCCTGCCGAAGATGCGCAGGGAGCGCTCGCCGCGCGCGAGCGACGCACCACGGGTGCCCGCCGCCTGGAAGCCCGCGAGCACGATCGCGTTCGCGGGGTCGGAGCCGAAGGCCGTGATGTGGTGCAGGATTCGGCCGCCGGTGATCATGCCGCTCGCCGCGATGATGACCATCGGGCCGTCGCGCAGGTTCAACTCCTTGGACTCCTCGACGCTGCGCACCAGGTGCGGCAGGGCGTACATCCGCTCGAACTCCTCGTCGGAAACCCGGTGCTCTTCGCGGAAGGCTCGGTAGATCTTCGTGACGTTCGTCGCCATCGGGCTGTTGACGTACACCGGCACGTCGGGGATCTCGCCCCGCTCCCGCAGCCTCGACAGGTGCAGCAGCAGCGCCTCGGTGCGGCCGACGGCGAAGGCGGGGATCAGCACGACGCCACCGCGACCGCAGACGCGACGCACGATCTCGCCGAGTCCGGCCTCGGGATCCTCTTTCGGATGCACCCGATCCCCGTAGGTCGACTCGACGACGAGCACATCCGTGCCGCCGAGGTCCCGGGGCGGCAGCATGAGCGGGTCGTCCCAGCGCCCGAGGTCGCCGCTGAAGGTCACCGTGCGACCGCCCGTCCGCAGCCGTACCTGCGCGGCGCCCACGATGTGTCCCGCCGGCAGCAGCGTCGCGGTCACCCCGGGCGCGATCTCGCGCTCCTCGTCGAAGCGCATCGAGGCGAATCGCTTGAGGGACTCGAGCGCGTCATCGACGGTGTAGAGCGGCTCCGGATGCTCGTGCCGGGACGAACCGCGTCGCGCCGCGAACTTCGCCTCCTCCTCGAGCAGGTACCCGCTGTCGGGCAGCAGGATGCCGCACAGCGCCTCCGTGCCGGGAGTCGCCCACACGGTGCCGGCGAATCCGTCCCGCACGAGCGCCGGCACGAAGCCGGAATGGTCGAGGTGGGCGTGGCTGAGCACGAGCGCGTCGACCTCCTCCGGCCGCACCGGCATGGGACGCCGGTTGCGCTCGCGCAGCACCTTCAGCCCCTGGAACAGCCCGCAGTCGACGAGCACGCGGCTGCGGCCCGAGGTCACGAGGTAGCGCGAGCCCGTGACGGTGTCGGCGGCGCCGAGGAACTGCAGGGTCGTGGTCGTCATGGTCCAAGGCTGCGCGGTCTCGGCGCGCTGAGCAAGGGTCGAACGTCACGAACTGCAGCCGCCATCCGCAAGCGTGGGCCCCGCCGGGCTCGACTCCCGGTCAGGCGACGCGCGTCGGCTACCGCTCGCGGTCGATTACCCAAGCGCGAATCGCGCGTCTGTCGCGCGCGCCGTCGTACCGCTCGAACTCGCTGTCTGGGATCCGGTCGATGAACGTGCGCAGCCGACGCGGACTGATCATCCCGGCTTGGATCAGCGCATCGACGAACTCGGCATCCTTCGGCTCGAGTCTCGCAAGCTTGGCCGCGCACACGTCGTAGGCGGAGAGGCACCGGCCGCGGAGGCGCGAGTCGAGCGGAACGACATCCACCAGACGCTCTTCCCAGCCCTCAGGGAGGAGGGCCGTCGCCCGCTCTACGCCCTGGATGTACCAGCCATGCTGAGCGTGCCACTCCGAACCCTCGCCGAAGTCCGCTTCGATCTTCGTGGCGACCAGCCCGACGATGTCGACAGCGTGTGGCGTGGTTGCCAGTGGAGCGATGTCAGCCTCCACGGACAGTGTGGTGCGCGCTGGCAGCCGCGTCTCGTCCCAGGTGGCGAGGATCGCCTGCGATCCAAACACGAACACTTCGTTGAGCCCGGCGGCGGTGCAGGCGGCGACGATGGCTCTTCCAATTGCGCGCGTTTCACGCCGCCCTCGCACGATCGATGGCGGCGAGACGCTCCTGGCGGGTGAGGACGCCAGCGAACGGTGTGACCTGGCGCAGGTCGATGCTGTGCTGGTCGATGGCGAGCATGGCACCGAGCAGGTCACCGAGCGGACCGCGAGACAGGGTCAGCCACTCATCGAGCCAGGCGTGCGCCATTGGCCCGTGAACGTGCTGACGCATCCTCTCCACGTTGCCAGGCACGACAGCGAGAACCTCATCGGGGGTGTCAATGAGCTTGCGGGCAACGTCGCGGTGCAACTCATACGAGCGCCGCTGCTCTGACCGCGGGAACGGGGCCGGCTGCACGCGGCGCGACACCGGGCCGTCGACAACGAGGGTTGGGTCGATGCCGGCGAGCGCACGCACGAGCGTCTCGCGCTTGATCGTCCCGCGCTCCTCTGAGCGCTCCCACTGGGACACCGCGCCGGCCGTAACACCTACGCGGCGGGCAAGCTCGCGAACGCCGACGCCTCGGCGCAACCGCTCCTCGCGGATTCCGCTCGACATGCTCGCCTCCGATGTTTAGTTGGGACTATACATCTCGGACATGCGCGGCGCCAGCCATAGCCCTCATGGTCTTGCCCATTCGACGTTCGGTGTCGTGGTGTTCTCGAAGAGCTTCTTCGCCCAGGGCTGGCCACAATACGAGCTGGATGGAATCGTCGACTTGTCGGTCGCGGGCAAGCAGCGGATGCTGCCGATCTGGCATGAAGTCTCCAAAGACGAAGTGCAGCGCCACTCCCCGTCTCTAGCCGACAAGATCGCCCGAAACACCGCGATCAGCACTATCGCTGAGATCGCTCACGAGATCGCCGAGGTCGTCAACGAGACCAAGGTCGCCGATTCGTTCACCACGCCCCGCTCTCTAGTCGCTGACGGCGGTCTACCACTTCATCAATCGAGCGCTCCAGGTGTCATCCCCTGCTGAGGAAGCTCGCCGCATTGCAATAGCGCGCCGACGCCTGGGGCGATCCTTCGCGCCTAGCCTCACGGCGCCACGGGCGGATCAGGCAAGTGCTCCGGTGGCGTCCAGCACCTTGAGTGTCGCCAGCACCGCGTTGTCGCGATACTGCTTCGACCGGGCTACTTCCCGAACGACCTCGACGACCTCCCCGGCGCCGATCACCGTGATCGCCATGGGTCTGCCACTCTTCGTACGCAGTCTTACGAGTACGCCGCTTGACGGGGAACTTCAGGGCGCTCGAGACCACGAGTCCCTCGGACTCCATCGCGAGGGCAACGAACTGCTCGAATGCTTCCACGTGGTCACGCTCGCGTGGGCGAACTTGCCGCCGCCCACGAACTCCAGAACCATGCCGGAAGATCAAGCGAGACCGCCCAACGGGGCGGTCTCGTGATGATCAGCGATGAAGTCGTGTGCCACGCACTCCGCGGCACCTACCTTGTCGGTGTTTCGAGCAAGGAGGCGATGGTGGGGCCCTACCGGGCTCGACTCCCCGTCGCACGGCCGTCACGTCGCTGCGCGACGCGCCGGAACCGGCTCCGTGGGCCCTACCGGGCTCGAACCGATGACATCCACGGTGTAAACGTGGCGCTCTACCAACTGAGCTAAAGGCCCATCTCCCGGCGGGCCGGGTCGATGCGCCACCATGCTAGCGGCATACTCGGGGTCATGGCCGTGAACGCGACGCCGAGACCCGAGCACCGCTGGCCGGTGCTCCTGACGACGGTCGCCGCCTTCGGGCTCTACATCGCGCTGCCCGACCCCCTGCCGTGGTTCCCCTCGTGGGTCATCCCGATCGTCGGATTGATCGTCCTCACGCCGCTGGTGCTCTACAACCCCCATCGGCTCACTCGCGAGTCCAAATGGTCGCGGTGGGTCGGGCTCGGCTTCGCGTTCGGCCTCGCCGCGATCAACCAGATCTACATCATCTCGATCGTGAGCGATCTCATCCGCGGCACCGCGAACGGGCCCGCCGTGCTCGGCACGGCGTTCGGCGTGTGGACCACGAACGTCATCACCTTCGCCCTCGTCTACTGGGAGCTCGACCGCGGCGGGCCGGTCGCCCGGCGTGCCGAGGGCGTGCGCGAGGACGCCCGGCAGGACTTCCGCTTTCCGCAGCAGGACGGCTCGCCCGGCACCGACCCGAACTGGCAGCCGGGTTTCTTCGACTACGCGTACTGCTCGATCAACACCATGATGGCGTTCAGCCCTACCGACGCCATGCCGCTGACGCTGCGGGCGAAGGGCCTGATGGCCTACCAGTCACTCACCGGCTTCGTGCTGCTCGCGCTCGTGATCTCGCGCGCGGTCAACATCCTCGCCTGAGCAGGCCTCGCCGTAGCGGACTCAGACGCGAACCGCTGTGAGCTCCTCGAGCGCCGCACGGTACTCGTCGAGGGAACGCGCTTGGCCGGGGGCGGTGATGAAGCTCGCCCGGATCACGCCGCCGGCATCGATGAGGAATGTCGCCCGGTTGGCGAACCCCTTGTCCTCCAGGAACACCCCGTACTGCTTGGCGACATCGCCGTGCGGCCAGAAGTCGGCCAGCAGCGTGAAGTCGTAGCCCTCCTGCTCGGCCCAGGCCCGCAGGGTCGCCTTCGAGTCGACCGAGATGCCGATGAGTTCGACGCCCGCGGCCCTGAAGAGGGCCAGGTTGTCGCGCAGGTCGCACAGCTCGCTCGTGCAGGTGCTCGAGAAGGCGAGGGGGAAGAAGACGAGCGCGACGGCGGACCTGCCGCGGAAGTCGCGCAATCGTACATGCTCGCCGAACTGGTTCGCGAGCTCGAAGTCGGGTGCCGTGGTGTCGTTCTCCAGGGCCATCTTGGTGATTACCTCCCGTGCCCGCGACAGTGTCGGGCACACACGGTTGGCAATGATACGCCTGCCGGATCCCGTACGAGTGCGACAACTAGACTCGTCGATGCGTAGTCACTCGCCACGGTCGCAACCCGGCCGGCATGCGCCACACCACTGTCGACAAGAAAGAGGTCATCGGTGACGGTCAACGATCAGGACCCCTATTCGGTCACGCACCTCGACCAGGATCCCGACGAGACCGAGGAATGGCGCGAATCGCTCTCCGGCCTGGTCTCCGCCCGGGGCCACCAGCGCGGTCGCGAGATCATGCTGAGCCTGCTCAAGCACTCCAAGGACCTGCACCTGGGCGTTCCGATGGTGCCCACGACGGACTACATCAACACGATCGCCCCCGAGAACGAGCCGGCCTTCCCCGGCAACGAGGAGCTCGAGCGCCGCTACCGCGCCTGGATCCGCTGGAACGCCGCGATCACGGTGCACCGTGCACAGCGGCCCGGCATCGGCGTCGGCGGCCACATCTCGACCTACGCGTCATCCGCCGCCCTCTATGAGGTCGGCCACAACCACTTCTTCCGCGGTCCCGACCACCCGGGCGGCGGCGACCAGATCTTCTACCAGGGGCACGCCTCCCCCGGCATGTACGCGCGCGCGTTCCTCGAGGGCCGCATCACCGAGGACCAGCTCAAGGGCTTCCGCCAGGAGAAGTCGCAGTGGCCGAACGGCCTGTCGAGCTACCCGCACCCGCGGCTCATGCCCGAGTTCTGGCAGTTCCCGACCGTCTCGATGGGACTTGGCCCGATCAACGCGATCTATCAGGCGCAGTCGAACAAGTACCTCACCAACCGCGGCATCAAAGACGCCTCCGACCAGCAGGTGTGGGCCTTCCTCGGCGACGGCGAGATGGACGAGGTCGAATCCCGCGGCGCCCTGCAGTGGGCGGCCAACGAGGGACTCGACAACCTGAACTTCGTCATCAACTGCAACCTGCAGCGGCTCGACGGCCCGGTGCGCGGCAACGGCAAGATCATCCAGGAGCTCGAGAGCTTCTTCCGCGGCGCGGGCTGGAACGTGATCAAGGTCATCTGGGGCCGCGAATGGGATGCCCTGCTCGAGCAGGATCACGAGGGCGCCCTGCGCGACCTCATGAACCGCACTCCCGACGGCGACTACCAGACCTACAAGGCGGAGTCCGGCGGGTACATCCGCGAGAACTTCTTCGGCCGCGACCCGCGCACGCTCAAGATGGTCGAGCACCTGGGCGACGACGAGATCTGGGGCCTCAAGCGCGGCGGCCACGACTACCGCAAGGTCTATGCGGCGTTCAAGGCGGCGTCCGAGCATAAGGGGCAGCCGACCGTCATCCTCGCCAAGACGGTCAAGGGCTACGGCCTCGGCCCGAGCTTCGAGGGGCGCAACGCGACCCACCAGATGAAGAAGCTCACCCTCGACAACCTCAAGGTGTTCCGCGACGTCATGCGGATCCCGGTCACGGATGCCGCGCTCGAGGCGGACCCGTACCAGCCGCCGTTCTTCCACCCCGGCGAGTCGGACGAGGCGATCCAGTACCTGCAGGAGCGCCGCCGCGAACTGGGCGGCTACCTTCCCGAGCGGCGCTCGAAATACACCCAGATCGCCCTGCCGGAGGACTCGGCCTTCGAGATCGCGAAGAAGGGCTCCAGCAAGCAGGAGATCGCGACGACGATGGCCTTCGCCCGGCTGCTCAAGGACCTGCTCAAGGCCAAGGACTTCGGTCACCGCATCGTGCCGATCATCCCGGATGAGGCGCGCACCTTCGGCATGGACGCCTACTTCCCGACCGCCAAGATCTACAACCCCAACGGCCAGCAGTACACCTCGGTGGACCGCGAACTGCTGCTGGCATACAAGGAGTCGCCGCAGGGCCAGATCGTGCACGTCGGCATCAACGAGGCCGGCGCCTTCGCGGCGTTCACCGCCGCGGGCACCCAGTACGCGACGAACGGCGAGCCGCTCATCCCGGTGTACGTCTTCTACTCGATGTTCGGCTTCCAGCGCACCGGCGACGCGATGTGGGCCGCGGGCGACCAGATGGCCCGCGGCTTCATCATGGGCGCCACCGCCGGTCGCACGACGCTCACGGGCGAGGGCCTGCAGCACGCGGACGGGCACTCGATCCTGCTGGCCTCCACGAACCCGGCGGTGGTCGCCTACGACCCCGCCTACGGCTACGAGATCGGCCACATCGTGCGGGCGGGCATCGAGCGGATGTATGGCACAGACGCAGCCGGCGCAGCGCATCCCGACCCGAACGTCATGTACTACCTGACGGTCTACAACGAGCCGATCGTGCAGCCCGGCGAGCCCGAGAACCTCGACCTCGAGGGGCTCCTCAAGGGCATCTATCACCTGAAGGCCGCCACCATCCAGGGCCCGCGCGCGCAGCTGCTCGCCTCGGGAGTCGGCGTGCCGTGGGCCCTCGAGGCGCAGGAACTGCTCGCGGACGACTGGGGCGTCTCGGCCGACGTGTGGTCCGTGACGAGCTGGACCGAGTTGCGCCGCGAGGGCCTCGCCGCCGAGGAGCACAACTTCCTGCACCCCGACGAGGAGCCGCGCGTGCCATACGTGACGCAGAAGCTCTCCGGCTCCGACGGCCCCTTCATCGCCGTGAGCGACTTCATGCACGCGGTGCCCGACCAGATCCGGCAGTTCGTGCCGGGCGACTACGCGACGCTCGGCGCCGACGACTTCGGCTTCTCGGACACCCGTGCGGCGGCTCGCCGGTACTTCAAGATCGACGGCCCCTCCATGGTGGTGCGCACGCTCGAGGCGCTCGCGCGGCGCGGCCTCGTGGACCGATCGCTGGCATCGCAGGCGATCGAGAAGTACCGTCTGCACGATGTGACGGCCGGCACGACCGGTTCCGCCGGGGGCGAGAGCTAGGCGGTGGCATCTCGGACCAAGGAGCAGACGCTCGCCTGGCTGCGCACCATCTCGGGTGAACTGGCCACCGCGACGCTCAAGCGACTGGATGACACGCTGCCCTGGTACGGCGACATGCCCCCGGGCCGGCGCTCCGCCGTGGGGCTCGTGGCCCAGGCGGGCATCACGAGCTTCATCTCCTGGTTCGAGGACCCGAAGTCGATCCCGTGGATCGCCGCCGACGTGTTCGGCGCCGCGCCACGGGAGCTGCTGCGCTCGGTCTCGCTCACCCAGACCCTCCAGTTGATCCGCCTGACGGTCGAGGTCGTCGAGGAGCGCGTCAAGGACGGTGACGACGTGCTGCGCGAGGCGATCCTGCTGTACTCGCGCGAGATCGCATTCGCGGCCGCCGACGTCTATGCGCGCGCGGCCGAGGCCCGCGGCCTGTGGGATGCGCGCCTCGAGGCCCTGGTGGTCGACTCGATCCTCTCCGGCGAGTACGACAACGAGCTGCCCAGCCGCATCGCCGCCCTCGGCTGGAACGGCCACGGCGAGGTGTGCGTGCTCGTGGGCACCGCGCCGAAGATGCTCGATGTCGACCAGTTGCGCCGCACCGCACGCCACCTCGACGCCGACGTGCTCATCGGCGTGCAGGGCAACCGTCTCGTGCTCGTGATCGGCCGGGCGCGGCCGCGTACCGACGACCCGGATGCCGTCGCGCCCATGCCCTTCCCCGCGATCGCCGAACAGCTCGAGCCGGGGTTCGGACCCGGACACCTCGTGCTCGGCCCCGAGGTGCCGACCCTGGTCGACGCGTCCCGTTCCGCGAAGGCCGCCCTCGCCGGTTTCGCCGTCGCCCGCGCCTGGCGCAACGCCCCGCGGCCCACCCTCGCCGACGACCTGCTGCCCGAGCGGGCCTTCGCCGGCGACCCGCTGGCGCGCGCGACGCTCATCAACCGCGTCTACAAGCCGCTGCAGGCGCACTCGACCGACCTGCTCGCGACCCTGTGGTGCTACCTCGACAACGGCCGCTCGCTCGAGGCGACCGCGCGGGAGCTGTTCGTGCATCCCAACACGGTGCGCTACCGACTCAAGCGCGTGAGCGACGTGATCGGCTGGGATGCCACGGGGGCGCGCGAGGCGCTCATCCTGCAGGCGGCGCTCATTCTCGGCTCGATCGCCGACCCGGAGTCCCGGCCGCGACGTTGAACACCCCCTTTTCCGAAATTCATGCATCGCGCGGGAACTTCCGGCGTGGCATCCGCGAAACGCCGAGCCGCTACGAAGCGCGCCTGAATTTCGGAAAGCGAGGCGCGCGGCGAGCACGACCCGGCGTGGGCGCATCGGCCGTGCTGGACCCGCCCGTTGAACGCATCGCACAACGATTCGCGCGATTCTTGGTCGGGTGACCCCAGCGCGCGTCGCCGAGAGTTGGCAGGATAGAGCGGTGATCGTCATCGTCGCGCCCGGCCAGGGCTCCCAGACTCCAGGTTTCCTCGAGCCGTGGCTCAGCGAGCGGCGCTTCGCCGAGCAGCTCGCCGAGCTCTCCGAGGCCGCTGGTCTCGATCTCGCCACCCACGGCGTCCACAGCGACGCCGACACGATCCGGGATACCAAGGTCGCCCAACCCCTTATCGTCGCGGCGGGCCTGCTCACCCTGAGCGCCCTGTTCGACGGCGGTCGGCGGCAGAAGGTGGGCGGGGTCGCGGGCCACTCGGTCGGTGAGGTGACCGCCGCGGCAGCCGCGGGCATCCTCTCGGAGCATGACGCGGTCGCGTTCGTGCGCGAGCGCGGCAACGCGATGGCGGATGCCGCAGCCATCACCCCCACGGGCATGTCCGCCGTCATCGGCGGCGACGAGGCCGCCCTGCTCGAGCGCCTCGCCGAACTCGACCTCGCCCCCGCGAACTTCAACGGCGGAGGGCAGCTCGTGGTCGCGGGCGCCCTCGACGCGCTCGCACGCCTCGCCGAGAATCCCGTGGCCGGCACGCGCGTCATCCCCCTGCAGGTGGCCGGGGCCTTCCACACCCGCTACATGCAGCCGGCGGTCGCCCACCTCGAGGCCTTCGCCGCCGGCCTGACGAAGCACGACCCGACGCTACCGATCTGGACCAACCGGGACGGCTCCCGGGTCGACAGCGGCACGGCCTTCGTGAATTCGCTCGTCGGCCAGGTGTCCGCGCCGGTACGGTGGGACAAGACGATGGACTCCCTCGCGGAGGCCGGAGTCACAGGCATCATCGAGCTCGCCCCCGCCGGCGCCCTCGTCGGCCTGGCCAAGCGCGGCCTGAAGGGCGTCCCCTCGGTCGCGGTGAAGACCCCTGACGACCTGCCCGCAGCGTTCGCCATGATCGACGGGAACTGAACCATGACCACCCTCAAGCAGGCCACCGGCTCCGCATACACCCGCATCTACAGCTACGGGGCGGCTCGCGGTGACCGTGTGGTGCCCAACGACGAGCTCATCGGCCCGATCGACTCGAGCGACGAGTGGATCCAGCAGCGCACCGGCATCGTGACCCGCCGGCGCGCGTCCGCGGGCATCCTCGCGGTCGACCTCGCGACCGAGGCGGCGAAGGAGGCGATCGCCAAGTCGGGCGTGCCCGCCGATCAGATCGACCTCGTGATCGTCGCGACGATCAGCAATGTACAGCAGACCCCGTCGATGGCCGCCGTCGTCGCCGATCGCGTCGGGGCCAACCCCGCGGCGGCCTATGACGAGAGCGCCGCGTGCGCGGGCTTCAGCTACGGTGTGACGCAGGCCGACGCCCTCATCCGGGCCGGAGCGGCGCACTACGCCCTCGTGATCGGCGCCGAAAAGCTCTCGGATGTCGTCGACCCGAGCGACCGGACGATCTCGTTCCTGCTCGGCGACGGGGCCGGTGCGGTCGTGATCGGTCCGAGCGACGAGCCGGGCATCGGTGCACCGGTGTGGGGCTCGGATGGTTCCAAGGCCGACGCCGTCGGCATGAACGCGACGCTCATCGACTTCCGCGACGGCAGGGCCGCCTGGCCGACTCTCCGGCAGGAGGGCCAGACCGTCTTCCGCTGGGCGGTGTGGGATATGACGAAGGTCGCCAAGCGCGCACTCGAGGTCGCCGGGATCGAGGCATCCGATCTCGCCGCCTTCGTGCCGCACCAGGCGAACATGCGGATCATCGACGAACTCGCCAAGCAGCTCAAGCTGCCCGAGACGGTGGTCGTCGGTCGCGACATCGTGACCATGGGCAACACGAGCGCCGCCTCGATCCCGCTCGCGACGCACCGGCTGCTCGAGGAGCATCCCGAACTGAGCGGCGGCCTGTGCCTGCAGATCGGCTTCGGCGCCGGCCTCGTCTTCGGCGCGCAGGTGGTGCGCCTGCCCTAGGCCGTCGGGTGGCGGGAGGTCGCTCTCCCCTAAACTTGGCAGCGGTCGCATCACCACCCTCAGGAATCACCCCAAGGAGAAATGAACATGGCACTGTCCACCGAAGAAGTCCTCGCCGGCCTGGCCGAGCTCATCAACGACGAGACCGGCATCGCGACGGACACCGTCGAGCTGGACAAGTCGTTCACTGACGACCTCGACATCGACTCGATCTCCATGATGACGATCGTCGTCAACGCCGAGGAGAAGTTCGACGTGAAGATCCCCGACGAAGAGGTCAAGAACCTCAAGACCGTCGGCGACGCCGTCAACTTCATCACCGGCGCGCAGGCGTAGCTCCACCCGCGGAAGGCCAGCCGTCGAACCGGCCGGCTGGCCGCCGCGACCTTTCCGATGTGACCGACCGGTCCGATGCGACCAAACAGGAATGCTGACATGACCAGTACGAAGAAGAAGATCGTCGTCACCGGCATCGGTGCCAGCTCGCCCTTGGGCGGCACCGCGGCCTCGTCCTGGGAGGCCCTGCTCGCCGGCGAGTCGGGCGCGCACACCCTCACCCAGAACTGGGTCGCGGAGCTCGAACTGCCCGTCACGTTCGCCGCCGAGGCCAAGGTGCGTCCCGAGGAGGTGCTCGAACGCGTCGAGTTCAAGCGGCTCGACCCCTCGAGCCAGTTCGCCCTCATCACGGCCCGCGAGGCCTGGGCGGATGCAGGCGCCCCCGCCGTGGACCCCATCCGGGTCGGCGTCGACTACTCGACCGGCATCGGCGGTCTCTGGACCCTCCTCGACGCGTGGGACACGCTCAAGGAGAAGGGTCCGCGTCGCGTCCTGCCGATGACGATCCCGATGCTCATGCCGAACGCGGCCGCAGCGGCGATCAGCATGTCGATCCCGTCTCGCGCCTACGCGCGCACCGATGTCTCGGCGTGCGCGTCGAGCACCGAGGCGATCGCGAACGCCTACGTGCACCTGCAGGCGGGTCTCGCCGATGTCGTCATCGCCGGTGGCACCGAGTCGGTCGTGCACCCGCTGCCGATCGCCGCGTTCGCCGCGATGCAGGCACTCTCCAGGCGCAATGACTCCCCGGAGACCGCGTCACGGCCCTACGATGTCAACCGTGACGGCTTCGTGCTCGGCGAAGGTGCCGGCACGATCGTGCTCGAGACGGAGGAGCACGCGCTTGCGCGCGGGGCGAAGATCTACGCCGAACTCGCCGGCGGCTCCGTCACGAGCGACTCCTTCCACATCACCGCGCCCGACCCCGAGGGCTCGGCCGCGGCACGGGCGATGCTGAACGCGCTCGAACAGGCCGACGCCGCGCCGGCCGATGTGGCGCACATCAACGCCCACGCGACGAGCACGCCCGTCGGCGACATCGCCGAGTACAACGCGATGCTGCGCGTGTTCGGAGATCACCTGCCCAACATCGCCGTGTCCGCGACGAAAGCGGCGACCGGCCATCTGCTCGGCGGCACCGGCGCACTCGAGGCGATCTTCACGATCCTGGCGCTCCACCACCGCACCGCTCCGCCGACGATCAACCTCACCGAGCAGGATCCCGAGATCCCGCTCGACGTGGTGACGTCGCCGCGCGCGCTGGGCGACGGTCCGCTACTCGCGATCAGCAACTCGTTCGGCTTCGGCGGTCACAACGCGGTCGTGGCGTTCCGCAGCTACGAAGGCGAGTAGGAGGCGCGCCCTGGCCGCGCCTCACCCCGCGAGCCGGTGCAGATCTCGACGCCGCTCGATCATCGGCCGGCAGCCGTCGTGCACCTGGCACTCCTCATCGAAGATGCGCAGTTCGTCCTCGGTGACGAGCCGTTCGAGCTGTTCGAGGTCGATGAGCGGTGGCGCGAGCTCGGTGACGAGCTCGTCGAGCTCGCGGTGCAGTGTGTCCATGTCCAGCCTCCTTGCCGTTGGCGCTATCCGACTTTGTGCAGCCACACCACGGCCGAGTCCTGGCCGGCGTGACGGAAGACGTCCAGTTCGTCGTCCCACGCCTGGCCGAGGGCCAGGCGCAGTTCGCGATGCAGCTCGGTCGCGTTCGCCCCGGCCGACTCCATCGCGTAGCGGACCCGGTCCTCGGGGATGACGAGGTTGCCCGCCGTGTCGGTCTGGGCGAAGAAGACGCCGAGATCGGGGGTGTGCATCCAACGGCCGCCGTCGGTGCCGAGGCCGGCATCCTCGGTGACCTCGTAGCGCAGGTGCTCCCAGCCGCGCAGGGCGGAGGCGAGACTCGCGCCCGTGCCGCGCGGGCCCTCCCAGTAGTACTCGGCGCGCTGGGCGCCCTTGAGCACTGGCTGCTCGATCCAGTCGAAGTTCACGGCACGTCCCAGGGCGCGACCGGCGGCCCACTCGATATGCGGGCACAGCGCGCGAGGCGCGGAGTGCACGAACAGCACTCCGCGAGCCGTGTGTTGGGAAACACTGTGTGCAGTCACGATCATCTCCGTTCCGGTTGGGTGCGACTTCCCCATCGACCCGTGGAACGGCATGCTCATGAACGTATGAGACTCGTGAACGTATGAAATTGGGCGGCGGACCGCTGGGGATAGTATGACGGATTGTCGACTGGAATCACAAGGCTGTCATTCGGCGGTTCGCGAGAGCATCACTTCGCTTTCCCGTAGTCGTCGACGATCGCGACGGTGAGCGGAAACTGCACGGGCAGCTCGCCGAAGAGCAGGCGACCGGCCTCCGCAGCGGCGGCACGCAGCTCCGCCGCGACGCGATCGGCGAGCTCGGCGGGGCTGTGCACGACGACCTCGTCGTGCAGGAAGAACACGAGGTGGGGGGCATCCGTGAGTCGGGCGTGTCCGCCGAGCTGGTGCAGGCGTCGCCTGGCCGAGGCCATCCAGCACAGAGCCCACTCCGCCGCGGTGCCCTGCACGATGAAGTTGCGCGTGAACCGACCCCAGGCGCGCGCCTGGGATCGCGCCCGGCTCGTCTCGGCCTCGGTCGCGGTCTCGCCGTACGCGAGCGACTGCGCCTCCCGCCAACCCCTGCCTGGCAGCGGCGAGGAACGACCGAGGCGGGTCGTGACGACCTCGCCGCGTTCACCGGCGCGCGCGGCCTCCTCGACGAGTCCGAGGGCCTTCGGATAGGCCTTCGTGAGCCGCGGCAGCAGGCGCCCGCTGTCTCCGGTCGTCGCGCCGTACATCGCGCCGAGCAGCGCCACCTTCGCCTCGTCGCGCGTGTCGACCGCCCCGCTCGCGACGATGCCCGCGTACAGGTCGCCCGCGGAGCCCGCCTCGACCATCCCCCGGTCCCCGGCCATCGCGGCGAGGATCCTCGGCTCGAGTTGGGAGGCGTCGGCGACCACCAGCGTCCAACCCGGGTCGGCGATCACCGCACCGCGGATCTGCCGCGGCAGTTGCAACGCCCCGCCGCCGCTGGTCGCCCAGCGTCCGGTGACGACCCCGCCGGGCAGATACTCGGGGCGGAACCTGCCGTCAGCGACCCAGTGCTGCAGCCAGGTCCAGCCGTTCGCGGCGAGCAGGCGGGCGAGTTTCTTGTACTCCAGAAGCGGCTCGATCACCGGATGCTCCACCTCGCGCAGCTCCCACCGCGACGTCGACTTCACCCGCAGTCCGGCGCGCTGCAGTGCGCTGAGCAGGCTGGCCTGCGAGTCGGGATTCAACTCCGGCACCCCCAGGATCTCGCGGATGCGCTCCACCAGTTCGCGCATCCGCTCGGGGCGCTGCCCGTCCGCCGGCCGCGCGCCGAGGGTTCCGGTGAGGATGCGGTCGTGCGCCGCCACGCTCCACGGCAGTCCCGCGAAGCGCATCTCCGCGGCCGCGAGCGCCCCGGCGGACTCTGCGGCCAGTAGCCTCGCCAGGCGCCCTGGTTCCGGGCAGTCCGCCACCGCTGCACGTTGCAGCAGATACTCGGCGAGCGGGTCGGGGTCCGGCACCGGGTCGGGAGCCTCGAGCGAGAACAGCGCGTCATCGGCGTCGGGCTCGACGGGGGGCTCCGCAGGCGCATCCCATCCGCCCCGGGGAGCGGTGGCGAGTGCGGACTGCGCGGTCAGCGACGATGAGCGCAGGATCATGTGGCACAGCCGCAGGTCGACGCAGCGCTCGACCCGGACCCCGGAATCCAGCAGCGACGGATACCAGCGGCTGGTGTCATCCCACACCCAACGCGGATGGTGCTCGGCCTCCACCGCGGCGACGTACTCCGGCAGCGACTCGACCGGCTTCGTGCCGAGGGCGGTGCCGTCATCGGCCAGCTGCGACGCGAGGACGCGATGCCCGGCACGGGCGAGCACGATGAGCACCGCCCCATTCTGCCCGTGCCGGGCGACTGCGGCCCTGCCACTCGCCTTGTGGTTCGAGACCAGGGGGGAAGCGCCGATGCTCGTGCATCAGGCTCGACAGCGCGGCCTCGTGCTCGGCCGTGGGCGTCCGGCTCGTCGATTCAGCTCTTCACCGGGGCGGGCACGGGTTCGGCGAAGGGATCGACCGTCTCCATCAGCCGCGACCGGATGACGAACCTGAGCCCCTCGGGGCCTTCGAGCGAGAATCCGCTCCCCCGTCCCTTGACGACGTCCATGGTCAGGTGGGTGTGGCTCCAGTACTCGAACTGCTCCCGCGACATCCAGAAGCCGATCGGCTTCGATTCCGCACCGATACCGATGTCGAAGACGCCCAACAGGATGTCGTTGTCCGAGGTCATGAAATCCCCGACTGGAAAACACATCGGCGAACTGCCGTCGCAACAGCCCCCGGATTGGTGGATCATGAGCGGCCCATACTGATCCCAGAGTTTGCGCAGGAGGTCTACTGCCTCCGCGCTGGCGGCGACCCGAGCGAGGGTTTCGCCCGGGATCTCGACACTTGCCTCGATCATGATGTCTCCTTCGTTGCATACTCGGCAGCATGTCCCGGCTGCCCGGTGGTCAGCAGACCCGCGAACTTCTCGGAAACGAATCCGAATGCGGCTCCGACGACTACCACGATCGCGGTCGCCGGGTGCCCTACCCGGGGCGTGCCGGCAGCCATGGGGGCGATGGCCGGCCGGTGCCGAACGCCGACCGGCCATCGGGTCTGGGTTTAGAAGAAACCGAGCTTGTTCTCGGAGTACGAGACGAGCACGTTCTTCGTCTGCTGGTAGTGATCGAGCGCCAGCTTGTTGTTCTCCCGACCGATACCCGAGCTCTTGTAGCCTCCGAATGCGGCGCCAGCGGGGTAGGCGTGGTAGTTGTTCACCCACACGCGACCCGCCTGGATGTCGCGGCCGGCACGGTATGCGA
>JBAQPI010000062.1:0-9819 GCA_049305635.1 Rhodoglobus sp.
GCCTCCGGACCGGCGATGTCGAAGCCGACCACACCGGCCCTGCGGTGTCGCACGGCGAGCTCCGCGATCTCGAGGCCGCGATCGAGGTGACGCATCGCGCTGACGAGCTGGCCGATCCGGATGCTGCGCCCCGAGGCCCGCACGTCATCGATGCCGGTCTCGATGCCCTCCTGCACCGCCTCGACGGTCTGGTCGAGGGTCAGCCCGCGCTCGAGGTGCTGCTCGGGAGCCCACCTGAGCTCGCCGTACACGACGCCGTCGTCGGCGAGGTCCTGCACGAATTCCCGCGCGACCCGCGTGAGCGCCTCCTGGGTCTGCATGACGCCCGTGGTCACGGCGAAGGTCTTGAGGTACTCGACGAGCGAGCTCTTCTCCTCGTTGAACCAGTCGGCGAGCATCCCGGGCTCGGTGGCGGGCAGCCCGAGGCCGATCGCGTCGGCGAGTTCGATGATCGTCTGCGGGCGCAGGCCGCCGTCGAGGTGATCGTGGAGCGAGACCTTGGGAAGGGCGGTGATGCTGGCTCCGCCGCCTGGCATGAGATAGTCGGCGCTCATGCCCCCAGGCTAGCCGACGCGGCCCTGGATGAGCGGCCCGCCGTCCTCGATCGCCTCGCCCGGATCCCCGATCCGGTATGCGCCCTCGAGGGCCTCGATCGCACGCCCGAGGCGCGCGGCGTCGCTGGTGCGCATGGTGAAGAGCGGCTGTCCGGCCGTCACCGGCTCACCAGGTTTCACGTGCAGGTCGATGCCGGCGCCGTGGTCCACCGGATCCTCCTTGCGGGCGCGACCGGCACCGAGACGCCAGGCCGCGACGCCGAAGGGCAGGGCGGCCTGCGCGACGAGCACGCCATCCCGCTCGGCCTTCACGACCTCGCTCTCGGGCGCCTCGGGAAGCACGGCGTCGGGATCGCCGCCCTGCGCCAGGATCATCGCTCGCCAGGTGTCCATGGCCCGGCCGTCCTTGAGCGCGGACTCGACGTCGGCGTCGGGCTGCCCGGCGAGCGCGAGCATCTCGCGCGCGAGGGCGAGCGTGAGCTCGACGACATCCGCCGGTCCCCCGCCGGCGAGCACCTCGAGCGACTCGCGCACCTCGTTGGCGTTGCCGATCGCGTGCCCGAGCGGCACGTTCATGTTGGTCAGCAGCGCGACCGTCTTCGTGCCGGCGTCGTTGCCGAGCTGCACCATGGTCTCTGCGAGCTCGCGGCTACGTGCCGGGTCCTGCATGAAGGCGCCCGAGCCGAACTTCACGTCGAGCACGAGCGAGGCGGTGCCCTCCGCGATCTTCTTGCTCATGATCGAGGAGGCGATGAGCGGGATCGCCTCGACCGTGCCGGTGATGTCGCGCAGCGCATAGAGCTTGCCGTCGGCCGGGGCGAGTCCGGCCCCCGCCGCGCAGACGACCGCGCCCACCGTGCGCAGCTGCCCGAGGAACTCCTCGTTCGTCAGCTTCGCCCGCCAGCCCGGAATCGACTCGAGCTTGTCGAGGGTGCCGCCGGTGTGGCCGAGCCCCCGCCCGGAGAGCTGCGGCACCGCGACGCCGAAGGATGCCACGAGCGGTGCCAGCGGCAGCGTGATCTTGTCGCCCACCCCGCCGGTGGAGTGCTTGTCCGTGGTCGGCTTGCCGAGCGTGTCGAAGGAGAGGGTCTCGCCACTGGCGATCATCGCCAGCGTCAGATCGCGGATCTCCTCGCGCCGCATCCCGTTGAGGAAGATCGCCATCGTCATCGCGGCCATCTGCTCGTCGGCCACGTAGCCGCGCGTGTACGCGTCGATGAGCCAGTCGAGCTGGGACTTCGAGAGCGTGCCGCCGTCGCGCTTGGTGCGGATCAGGTCGACGGTGTCGAAGGCCTCAACCACGGTTGTATTCCTCGAGCTGGCGCGGGCCGAACGCGTCGGGCAGCACCTCGTCGATCGTCTTGATGCCCGAGACCGTGTCCAGCAGCATCCCCTCGGCCGAGTGCTCGTAGAGCAACTGGCGGCAGCGACCGCATGGCATGAGGGTGTTGCCGTGGCCGTCGACGCAGGCGAACGCGACGAGCCTGCCCCCGCCGGTCAGCTGCAGGCTCGACACGAGCCCGCACTCGGCGCACAGCCCCACGCCGTACGAGGCGTTCTCGACGTTGCATCCCGTGACGACGCGACCGTCGTCGACGAGCGCGGCGGCTCCCACCGGGTAGTCGGAGTACGGAGCGTAGGCCTTGTGCATCGCCTCGGTGGCGGCGGCGCGCAGCGCGTTCCAGTCGATCTCGGTCATGACTTGATGTAGGGCTTTCCGTCGGCTGCCGGTGCGCGCGAGGCGCCGACGAGCCCCGCGACGGCGAAGATCGTCACGACATAGGGCAGCATGAGCATGAACTCGCTCGGCACGGCGGAGCCGATGATGCTGAGCACGCTCTGCAGGTTGGATGCGAAGCCGAACAGCAGCGCCGCGAGCGTCGCGCGGATGGGATCCCAGCGGCCGAAGATCACCGCGGCGAGGGCGATGAAGCCGGCTCCGGCCGTCATCTCCTTGTTGAACGCGCCGACCGAGCCGAGGGTGAAGAACGCGCCGCCGAACCCGGCGATCGCACCCGCGAGGGAGACGTTCCAGAATCTCATGCTGTTGACGTTGATGCCGACGGTGTCGGCGGCCTGCGGATGCTCTCCGACGGATCGCGAGCGCAATCCCCATTTCGTCTTGAACAACGCGAACCACACCACGAAGACGGCGAGGTACATGAAGTAGATGATGATCGTCTGGCGGAACAGCACGGGGCCGATGATCGGGATCTCGCCGAGCACCGGGATCGGCAGTCGCGGGAACCTCGGGGGCGAGTTGAGCAGGGCGGCGTTCGGCGAGAGCAGCGTCGCGAACAGGAAGCTCGTGAGGCCGATGACGAGCACGTTGAGCACGACGCCGACGATCACCTGGTCGACGAGGTACTTGATCGAGAACGCGGCGAGCACGAAGGAGACGAGCACGCCGGCGACGACTGCCGCGAGGAGCCCCGCGAAGGGCTGGTTCGTGATCGACGCGACGACGGCGGACGCGAATGCGCCGGCGAGCAGCTGCCCCTCGATCGCGATGTTGACGACGCCGCTGCGTTCGGAGATCACCCCGCCGAGCGCCCCGAACACGAGCGGCGCGGCGAGACCGATGGTGCCGACGAGCAGGCCGGGAATCGGGATCGTCGCCCCCGACGCCGCCCAGGTCAGGAACGCCGCGAGGGCGAGCAGCGCGAACAGCGTCGTCAGCCACAGCGGAACCTTGCGCGCGAACCACGCGAGGACCGCGGCCCCGACCGCGATCGCCAAGAGCAGCACGGTGACCGTGGCCGTGACGGCCCCGACGTCGGCCAGCAGCGGCGGAAGCTGGATGAGGTCGGTATCGGTCGACAACCGGAACCTCGTGGTCCCGCCGCGCGGGGCGAGCACGAACAGCACGAGCAGGAGCACGGCGAGGACGCCGAACACGATGCTCGGCGTCCAGTTGCGCACCCTGGCGGTCTGGAGCACGATCGGCGCGGCCGACGGTGTCATGCCAACGGCCGGGCCAGGAGTCACGGTGGTCACTTGGTCACCACCGCCTTCTTGCCGTTGATCTGCGATGGCTTGCGTACCGTTCGCTCCTTCGGGGTCGGCAGCCGGAAGATCGCCCGCACCAGCGGTGGAGCTGCGATGAAGAGCACGATGAGGGCCTGCACCACGAGCACGATGTCGATCGGCACGCCCTCTGCCGCCTGCATGGAGTAACCGCCGGCCTTGAGCGCGCCGAACAGCACGCCCGCGAAGAACACTCCGACCGGCCTCGACCGGCCCAGCAGCGCGACGGTGATGGCATCGAAGCCGATTCCCGCGTCGATGCCCTCCGTGAATCCCGTCGTGACGGTGCCGAGCACCTGGGCGACCCCGGCGAGGCCCGCGAGACCGCCCGCGATGAGCATGACCCGGATGTACGTGGACTTGACGTTCATGCCCGCGACCCGGGCCGCGTTCGGGTTGAGACCGACTGCCCGGAACTCGAAGCCCACCCTCGATCGGTTGATCAGGTACCAGACGAAGACGGTCGCGGCGATGGCGACCACGAACCCGAGATGCAGGTTGTACCTCGGGCCGAAGAGCTCAGGGAAGACCGCGGTCGGCAGCATCGCCGGCGACTTCGGGTTGTTCGATCCGGGCGCCTGCAGCGCCCCGGGGGTGCGCAGCAGCCAGGCGATGAAGTAGAACGCGACATAGTTCAGCATGATCGTCACGATCACTTCGTGCGCGCCGGTCTGCGCCTTGAGCAACCCGACGAGACCGCCCCACAACGCCCCGGCGGCCAGGCCTGCGATCACCGCGACGACGAGGTGGATGCCGTACGGCATCGGCCACGCAAAGGCGACGTAGCCGGCCGCGCCGGCGGCCATGAGCATCTGCCCCTTCGCGCCGATGTTGAAGAGTCCGGCCCGGAAGGAGACGGCGACGCCGAGCCCGGCGAGGATGAGCGGAGTCGCGAAGGTGAGTGTCTCGGTGAGCGGACGGATGCCGCTGGCGAAGTCGGGCCGCCGGAAGTTGTACACCGATCCCTGGAAGAGCGCGAGGTATGCCCCGGAGACCGAGTCCCAGATCGCCGCGAAGGTGTCGGCCGGGCGGGAGAAGAAGTACCCGGCGGCCTGCTGCACGTCCCGGTCGGTCACGACGATGAGCACGGCGCTCGCGACGAGGGCGAGCACGATCGCGAGGAAGGTCATGAGCGCGTTCCCGCTCAGGGTCTCCTGCAGGGCGCGCTGCCAGCGCGATCCCTCTTCGGTGTCGTGCGCCTGCTGGGTCGCCGGCGTCGCATCCTCACGCTGCGGGCTCATGCTGCGGCTCCTGCCGGTCTTGTTCGCTCGCCCGCCATCATGAGGCCGAGGACCTCGCGCGGGGTGTCCCCCGGCACGATTCCGACGACCTCCCCACGGTACATGACCGCGATGCGGTCGGCGAGGGCGCTGACCTCGTCGAGTTCGGTCGAGACGACGATGACGGCGACGCCGGCATCCCTCGCCTCGATGATGCGCGTGTGGACGAACTCGACCGAGCCGACGTCGAGTCCGCGCGTGGGCTGCGCGGCGACGAGCAGCCGGAGTTCGCGACTGAGCTCTCGGGCGAGCACGACCTTCTGCTGGTTGCCGCCCGAGAGCTGGCCGGCCTTGGTGCCGATGCCCTGGGCCCGGATGTCGAACTCCGCGATCTTCTCCTGCGCGAACGTCGCGAGGTAGGCGAGCTGAAGCAGTCCCAGCTTGACGAAGGGCGCGGTGTTCGAGCGGTCGAGCATGAGGTTCTCGGCGATCGTGAAGTCGGCGACGAGCCCGTCCTCGGTGCGATCCTCGGGCACGAACCCGACGCCCGCGTCGAGCACCCCACGCACGGAGCGCTTGCGCAAGGACTCGCCGTAGAGGGCGATCCCTCCCGACACCTTTGCCTGCAATCCCATGATCGCTTCGGTGAGCTCGGTCTGACCGTTGCCCTGAACGCCCGCGATCGCGAGCACCTCGCCGGCGCGGACATCGAAGCTGACGTTGTGGACCACGATCTGCTGCCGCTGGTCGATGACCGAGAGGCCGTCGACGGCGAGCGCCACGGCACCGGCCTTTGCCGGGTCCTTCTCGACCATGAGCTCGACCGCGCGGCCCACCATCATCGACGCGAGCTCGGTCGTCGTCGAGGTCGGGGATGCCTCGCCCACGACCTTTCCGAGCCGGATGACGGTGATCCGGTCGGCGACCTCGCGGACTTCGCGCAGCTTGTGCGTGATGAAGACGATCGACGTGCCAGCCTCCTTGAGCTGGCGCATGACCCCCATGAACTCGTCGGTCTCCTGGGGCGTCAGCACCGCGGTCGGTTCGTCGAAGACGAGCACCTTCGCGTCGCGCGAGAGGGCCTTGATGATCTCCACGCGCTGCTGCACGCCGACCGGGAGGTTCTCGACGAGCGCATCGGGATCGACGTCGAAGCCGAAGCGGGCCGAGATCTCGCGTACCCGCTCTCGCGCTCCCGCGAGGTCGAGCCGGCCGCCGAACTTCGTCTCCTCATGCCCGAGCATGACGTTCTCCGCGACGGTGAAGACGGGGATGAGCATGAAGTGCTGGTGGACCATGCCGATCCCGGCGGCCATGGCATCACCGGGGCCACCGAAGTGCTGCACGACACCGTCGAGCAGGATCTCGCCCTCGTCGGCGCTGTAGAGGCCGTACAGCACGTTCATCAGGGTGGACTTGCCCGCACCGTTCTCGCCGAGCAGCCCGTGGATCTCGCCCGCCCCCACAATGAGGTCGATATGGTCGTTCGCGACGAGCGCCCCGAACCTCTTCGTGATGCCGCGAAGTTCAAGCTTCATGAGGACAATCTAGTGCGGCGCGGTCACGACCACATGCCCGTTAACGGGAGTCGGGGAGGCCGACGGTGCCGACCTCCCCGACGAGCGGATCAGGGTTAGATCAGTCGAGGTACGACGTCACCGGGATGCTGCCGTCGATGATCCCGGCGCGGAGCGCGTCGAGCTCGGCCTCGAGATCCGGCGAGACCTTGCTCTCGAACTCGTGGAACGGCGCGAAGCCGACCCCGTCGTTCTCGAGCGTGCCGATGTACGGCTCGTTGGAGAACTCACCGGCTGCGGCCGCCGCGACGACTGCGGCGGTCGCCGACTTGATCCCCTTGAGAATCGAGGTCAGCACGATCGGCTGGGTGGTCGGGTCGGTCTCGAAGAAGTCGGCGTCGACACCGATGAGCGCGATCTCCTTGCCCGAGTCGTCGATCGCCGCGACGGCGCTCTGGTAGATCGGTCCGCCGACCGGGAGGAGGACGTCCGCGCCCTGGTCGATGAAGTTCTGCGCGGTGGTCTTCGCGACGTCGTTCGCCTCGAATCCGCCCGTGAAGGTCGACGTGGCGCCGTCACCGGTCCAGCCGAGAACCTGCACGTCCGTGCCCTTCTCGCTGTTGTGGTACGCGACGCCCTGGGCGAAGCCGTCCATGAAGATCGTGACGGTCGGGAAGTTCATCCCGCCCCACGTCGCGACGACGCCAGACTTCGTGTAGCTCGCTGCGGCGTAGCCGACGAGGAACGCGGCCTCGGCCGTGTTGAAGACGATCGGCTTGGTGTTCTCGAAGTCGACGTTGCCGTCGAAGTCGCCGTCCGCGGCGTCATCGATGAGCGCGAACTCGACGTCGGGGTTGGCGTCGGCCGCCTCGAGCGTCGCCGCGGAGAGCGCGAACCCGACCGTGATGATCAGGTTGCAGCCCTGCGCCACGAGGCTGTCGATGTTCGGTGCGTAGTCGGACTCGCTCGAGGACTGCACGGTGATCGGCTCGACCCCGATCTCGCCGGCGGCCTCGGTGAGACCCTCGAACCCGAGCTGGTTGAACGACTTGTCGTCGAAACCTCCCGCATCGGAGACCATGCAGGGCAGGAAGTCGGAGGCGACCGTTCCGTCGCCGTCGCCCTCGGGTGCTGCCGCACAGCCGGCGAGCACGAGCGCGCTCGTTCCGAGCAGTGCGATGCCGCTGAGCGCGCGGCCGCGAGTCGTGATTCTCAAGATGTCCTCCTGGGTGTTGCCCGACGGGGTGTGCCGGGAACTGATGGACACCAGGTTACCCAAAATGACGGCGGTTGAACGCTGCGATGACCGGCCGACGTGAAATGGTTATAATCCGGCAATCAGCAGGAAACATGCCGGTTCCAGGGGCCGGATCAGCGCGGCGAACTCGGACTCGTGACCTCGATCGATCCCGCGATGATCTCTGCGCGGAGCGCGTCGATCTCGGCGGCGAGCGGAGCACCCACGCGAGCATCGAGATCGTGGTATGGCGCGATGTCGACGCCGCCGTTGCCGAGCGTCCCGATATAGGGGGCGTTGTCGAACGTCTCGTCGAGACTCGACTTCACGATGTCGACGACCGCTGGACCGGTGTTCTTGAGCACCGAGGTCAGCAGCACCGGCCGGAACTCGGCGGCGAGCGTCTCGTAGCCGTCGGAGTCGACCCAGATCACCAGGGCCTTGCCGCCGGAGTCGAGTGCCGCCCGCGCAGCGCCCTCCCCGACCTGACCGGCGACAGGGAGGATCACATCGACGCCCTGGTCGATGAGACCCTGCGTCGTCACGAGTCCCTTGTTGATGTCCTCGAAGTCGCCGGTGAAGAGGCCGTCCTGCGTCGCCTTGTCCCAGCCGATGACCGTGACCGACGTACCGTGCACCTCGTTATACCTCGCAACCCCGTCGACGAAGCCGTCCATGAACAGGGTCACGGGAGGCTGCTTGCCGCCGCCGAAGGTCGCGACCTTCCCGGTCTGGCTCACGCCCGCGGCGAGGTACCCGGCGAGGTAGGCGGCCTGAGCCGTGTCGAAGACGATGGGCTTCACGTTGGGGGCGTCGACGACCTCGTCGACGATCGCGAAGTCCACATCGGGGTTGGCCGCGGCCGACTCGGAGGTCGCCGGGGCGAGTTCCCAGCCGACGGTGAGAATGAAGTCGCACCCGGTGCCGACAGCCTGCTCGACATTGGGCACGAGGTCGACCTCGGAGGTGGAGACCAGCACGTCGACCCCGATGCCGAACTGATCAGCCGCCTGCTCCAGGCCTGCCCAGCTCGCCTCGTTGAATGAGCGGTCCTCGAGTCCACCGGAGTTGGTGACCATGCGGGCACAGAAGTCGGAGCCGGGACCGGCGGTGCCGTCATCGGTCGGCACCGGCGCGCAGCCTGCGAGCACGAGCACGACCGCACCGACGAGAACACCGTCGCGGAGCACGGAACTCTTCATCACATCGCCCTTCCGCCCCCCGATGAACGTCCCCCAACGCTACAGCACGTCCGTCCGGCCGGCGAGTTTGAGGGCGTCCACGACGGACTTGACGCGCTGGGCGTTCGCGGTGGTCGTCACGAGCAGGGCGTCCGGCGTGTCGACGACGACGATGTCCTTCACCCCGATGAGGGAGATCACCCGGCCGCTGTGGCTGATCACGACGCCGCTCGATGAGTCGGCGAGCACCCGCGGGTTGTCCCCGAGGATGGCGAGGTCGGTCTTGCCGGCGGAATGCAGCTTGCCGACCGAGGCGAAGTCCCCGACGTCATCCCAGTCGAAGTGGCCGGGGATGACGACGAGCCGGCCCGCGACCGCCGCGGGTTCCGCGACCGTGTAGTCGATGGCGATCTTCTCGAGGCCGGGCCAGACCCGGTCGACGACCGCGCCGCGCTCGGGGGTGTCCCATGCGGCGGCGAGCTCCTCCAGTCCGGCGACGAGCTCCGGCCTGGCCTCGCGGAGCTGCTCGAGCAGCACGTCCGCGCGAGCGATGAACATGCCCCCGTTCCAGAGGTAGTCGCCGCTCTCCAGATACTGCTCGGCGGTCGGGAGGTCGGGCTTCTCAACGAAGGAGTCCACCGCGAGGGCGCTCGGCGCCCCCTCGACCGGCAGCGCGCCGCCGCAGTGGATGTAGCCGAATCCGGTCGCCGCATCCGTGGGCGAGATGCCGATCGTCGAGATGTAGCCGGCGCGCGCCGCGGCGATGGCCTCCGCCACCGCACGCCGGAAGCCGCGCACATTGCCGATCACGTGATCGGCGGCGAACGATCCGATGATCACCTCAGGGTCCCTGCGCCGGAGGATCGCCGCGGCGAGGCCGATCGCGGCGGAGGAGTCCCTCGGTTCGCTCTCGAGCACCACGTTGCGATCCTCGAGGTCCGGCAGCTCGGCCTCGACCGCCGCGCGGTGTGCGCGACCCGTGACGACCATGATGCGATCCGCCCCCGAGATCGGCAGCAGCCGGTCCCAGGTGTCGCGCAAGAGCGACTGGCCGGATCCGGTGAGGTCGTGCAGGAACTTCGG
>JBAQPI010000063.1:0-3234 GCA_049305635.1 Rhodoglobus sp.
CGGGCAGGTCGATCTCGAGCCCCTCCTTCGCGCCCGAGGTGATGACGAGGCGAGTGGCGGCGGCGGGCGTCGACTCCGGCGCGGACACAGCGGGGCGAGGCGCGGCGACGGGGGCGGCCGCCGCGGCCGCTCCGGCGACGGGCTGCGGCATCCTGCGCACCTTCTGCCCGAACAGGTCGGATCGCAGCGCGTAGACGACGGCGAACACAAAACCCCACAACACCGCGAGGAACGCGATCCGCAGCAGCAGCAGGGTCAGTTCGCCCATCAGTCGTCGTGTCCCGGCTCGAAGCGCTGGGTCTGCGGGTTGCGCAGGTCGGCGAACTGGTCGACGTCGGCGGATTGGGCGAGCACGCGGAACACGATACGGGTACGGCCGATGTCGATGATCGAGTCGGGGGGCAGCGGCGCCCGCGTGACGGGGTTGCCGTTGAGCTGGGAGCCGTTGGTGGAGCCGAGGTCGTTGACCTGCGCCCGCGCGCCGTCCCACAGGATCTCGACGTGCTTGCGGGAGATGCCGGTGTCTTCCACGGTGATGTCGGCATCGCTGCCGCGGCCGATCACGGTGTGCGAGCGGGCGATCGGGTAGCGCTTGCCGCCGATGTCGAGCACGGGCGTCCACGACACCGCGCCCTGCACGTTGGTCGACTCGATCTCGATCATGCCCTGGCTCAGCCCCGGATGCTCGGCGAACCGGATCGAGATGCCCCCGGCGAAGGAGTAGTGCTGCGCGGCCGCATGCCGCTGCACCTGTTGGATGAGCTCATCGATGAGGGTCGGCCCGAGGGTGCTCATGCGCTCGAAGTCGGTGTGGCTCAGGCGCACGCTGAACTTGTTGGGCACGAGGATACGGTCGCGTGCGACCACGGCGGCCTTCGTGTCGAGTTCGCGACGCAGCGCGCTCGTGATCTCCACCGGTTGCAGCCCGCTCTTGAAGGTCTTGGCGAAGGCGCCGTTCACGGCGCGCTCAAGACCTTTCTCGAAGCTGTCCAGAAGACCCAACGCACTCCTCGGTTCATCGCCGGCCCGACACTTGATGTTAGCCGGTGACGATTGTGAGTACCGTGGAGCCGTGCGAGTCGCTCAGATCTGGCGCTACCCGGTGAAATCGCTGCAGGGCGAGGGACTGGACTCCGCTTCGCTGGGGCCGGAAGGGGTGCCCGGCGACCGGCAGTACGCGATCTTCGACGCTGCGACCGGGATGGGGCTGACCGCCAGGCGGGAGCCGTCGCTGCTCTTCGGTGCGGCGTCCCTGAACTCCGGGTCGCTCGTGATCACCCTGCCCGACGGCTCGGTGGCGCGGGATGACGCGGCGCTCAGCGAGTGGCTCGGCCGGCGCGTCATCCTGCGCTCCGCCGCCTACTCGGGCCCGCGCCGCTACGAGAGCCCCGAGGACTTCGAGCGGGAGGCGGACTGGGAGAGCTTCGACGGTGCGAACGGCTCGTTCCGCGACTCGGAGGCGACCGTCGTCTCGATGGTCTCGACCGGCACGCTCGGGGCGTGGGATGCGCGCCGCTTCCGTTCGAATCTCGTGCTCGCCGGCTCTGGGGAGGACGAGCTCATCGGCACTCGCGTGCGACTCGGCGGCGCCGAACTCGAGGTGGTCAAGCGGGTCGGCCGCTGCGTGATGGTGACGCGGTCGCAGCCGGGTGGCATCGAGCAGGACGTCGACGTGCTGCGCACCATCCACCGCGAGCGCGGGGGCCGCGTCGCCGTCGGGGCGGCCGTCGTGGTGCCGGGAACCGTCGCTGTGGGCGATCAGCTTCTGGCGTGATAATCTCGCATGTCGGTTTCCTCGTGGAACCCGCCGGTGAGCGCGAGTGGCGGAATGGCAGACGCGCTGGCTTCAGGTGCCAGTACTCGTAAGGGTGTGGGGGTTCAAGTCCCCCCTCGCGCACGATACGAGTAAAGGCGTCCCGTGAGGGGCGCCTTTACTCGTTTCTGGGCGCGGGTGGTGTCTCTTGGATCCCCGGGGCCCCGAGCCGCGCAGTCCGTCGCGTGCGAAGCGACGTGGCGGCGGCTCGGCCTGGGCGTCAAGTCCCCCCTCGCGCACCGTGAAGGCCACCCCAGCCCGCCGGCCTTCACCTTCGGGAGGACTTCGTGTGGGTGGTGTTACCCGAGTGACCGCCGTGCTCACGGCACGCGTCATCCCTCCCAATGGCCCCAGAGGATCCTCCCGAAGCTGACGGAGACCCGAATGAGCGGGCTATTGCGTTCGCCTCGGACCGACCATACTTTCCCCATGAAGCCCCTTCGCGTCATCGCCGCCGCCGTCGTGCTGACCGCGGCCCTCGCCCTCACCGCCTGCGCGCCGACCCCCGTGGTCGCCCCCGTCACCGTCTCCGCGAACGACCTGCAGGGCGAGACGGTGAAGGTCGCCCTCAACCAGGTGCTCAACATCAACACGGGCGACCTCGCGGTCGACAGCTACACCGCCGAGATCGACGACCCCGCGATCGTGGAGTTCGTGCAGGGCCGCACCGACGGCAGCGCCGAGTTCAACCCCGGCTTCACGCCGCTGAAGGTGGGCTCGACCGACGTGACGATGACGAACGAGCAGGGCGGCATCCAGCCGCTGCAGTTCACGATCGAGGTCACGCCGGTTCCGGCGGGATCGAACCTCGGGGGCACCGGGCGCTGAGCGGGCGCGAGCCTCCCCACCACTCGCCCGCGTCGAGTGTGCAGTTTCGGCGGGTGCTGAGGCAATTCACGCGCACAAACTGCACACTCAACGAGCCGCGGCATCCCGATCCCGGACCGCGCAGCCTCCTTCGGGAGGAACTGACGGTGCGGGTGTGACGAGAGTTGGCACTGTGATCACGCTGGTCCGGTGGCTCACTCCAGCACCATCGATTCCTCCCCAAGTCGGCGTCGATATCGTGCAGCACTCACCCGAGCAGTCCAGCCGAGCAGGTCGAGCAGGTCGAGCAGCACTCAGCCCAGGAGCAGCGGCGGGAGCTGTTCGGCGGCGTCGACGGTCGCGATCGAACCGGCCTCCTCCGCGGGCGAGCCGTAGCCCCACCGCACGAAGATCGTCGGGATGCCGTGCGCCGCGGCCCCCTCGACGTCGTAGTGCCGGTCGCCGACCATCACCGGGCGGCTGACATCGACCCCGATCATCCGGAAGCGGGTGAGCGCCTCACCGATGATGTCGGCCTTGGCCGAGCGGATCTCGTCGATCGAGGCGCCCGAGATCACGCGGAAGTACTGCGTGAGGTTGGCATGGTCGAGGAT
>JBAQPI010000064.1:0-1920 GCA_049305635.1 Rhodoglobus sp.
GGCGTGGATCCAGCACTGCATCGAGATCGTCGACCTCATCCCGGATGTCCCCGTCTACGTCTACCTCGACGCCACCGACGAGCTGGACCGCCGGGCGACGCGGGCGCTGACCCTCGCGGTCTCCGACGGCCTCGGAATCCCGCCCACCCGCATCCACCCGATCGGCGATACGACCGTGTTCGTCTCCGCGCCGCACCCCGAGAACGAGACGACGCGGATGCTGCTGATCGGCGGCGACGGCGAGACGGAACCGTCGTGCGCCTACGACGGCGGCGGGCGCACCTTCCCGACGGTGCCGCACTCGGTGCGCACCGAAACCGTGAGCGCCGACTACCTCACGTCCCACGGTTACGAACCGGCCTACACTCGCCGGTCGAGCGCGACCTTCGCCGTGACGCCGTCGACGTCGTTCATGGTCTGTGTCGGGTGGTTCCCGGCGAGCGACAGCCGGCCGACGTTCGACCGCGACACCCCGCTCCGGGTGAGCGAGTACCGCATGACGAGTCCGGATGTCGTCGCCCCCGTCGTACGGATCGCCGAGGTCGTGCTCACGACGGACGCCGCCGACGACAGCGTGCTCGTGCGCGGCACCACGGAGAACGGGCAGCGTTGCGGCGCATGGCGTGGTCCGCAGTTCGCCCCCGGTGAGCCGAACGTCGTGTGCGACTACGGCGCCCTCGTCGGCTGGACGGATGCCGGCGGTGCCCTGCTGGTCACGACCGAGGTGCAGACCCCCGAGGGTCTCGCCGTCAACGACGTGCTCCTCGACGTCGGACTGTTGTCGTGCGTGAGCGGCTGCAGCGGGCGCACACGCTCCTACGACGTGCCGCTCTCGACGTTCATCCGCCCGCACAGCATCTGCAGCGACGACTGCCGCATCAGCACGGGCGAGACGATCGGGTTCCTTCGGCTGCGCGCGACCTGGCCCGCGAGCACCGCAGGCACCGGAGAGGGCTGGGTGCTCGGCACCTGGCGCGAGGGCGCCGCGGTGGCCTCCCGCGACTCTCAGCCGGAACTCGACACCGCGGCGGTCTTCACCGTGTCGCCGTCGGCGAGCGGGGTGGCGCGGTCGTTCCAGGCATCCGCGACGGTGCGCGTCGACCGCCCCGTGACCGCGAACGCCGAGCTGCTGTGGGCCGATCCGGTGCCCGGTGTCTGCCCGCGGCCCGGCGGCTCGGCGACCTGGACGTCGGAGCGGACCGACTCGACGCACCGCATCGCGTTCGACGGGCTCTGCGCGGGGGTCACGTACAACGTGCGCCTCACCCTCACCGCCGCGGACGGTACCTCATCGACGTATCTCTACGCGGCGCCCACGGCGGAAACACGGCTCTGGGCCGGCGCGTCGTTCTCGACCCCGACCGATCGCCTTCCCGTGGTCGTCGATGACGTGCGGATCTCCACGGGCGAACCCGACCGCGTGCTCGTGCTGCGATCCATCCGCGTCGAGGTGGGCGGTGTGGATGCGCGCGTGCTCCGCGGCGACCCGCGCCAGAACTGCTACGTCGGCGACGTTCACGGCATCCGCTCGGGTCTCTCGGCTGCGGCCGTCGGGGAGGTCGTGATGGTGCGCGTGACCGCCACGCTGGGATCCGGTACGGTCTTGCCCGGCACGACGACGCCCGCGTTCCCGACCCGCTGCGTGACCGAGGGCACCACGTACGGCGACGCGGAGCGGCTGGAGTTCACCGGATACGTGTCCTACGACGAGTTCCTCGCCGGGCCGACAATCACGATGACCGATGCCGCGACCGGCTACACCGCGACGGTCGTGCTCACCGACTCCCTCTGAAACCGCGGGAGGCCGTCAACCGCCCGGCGGGCCGCCTCAGCGCGTGTACTCCGCGGGAATCGCGAGCTGCTGGCCCGGGAAGACCTCGGAGGACTCGAGCCGGTTGAGCTGCATGAGCTGCTCGATCA
>JBAQPI010000065.1:0-8404 GCA_049305635.1 Rhodoglobus sp.
GCGACCGGTGTCGCCATGGTCACGGGCCTCTGGGCCTCCGTGCTCTCCTGGCTGGGGGTGGTGATCGGTGGCTTCGAGATCGTCCTCTGAGCCGGTGAGCGGCGACCCGCTGCGCCCGGGCGACCACATCGACTCGGATGCCCCGGTCAACCAGCCGCAGCTCGGCCCGACCGGGTACCTGCGCTTCTTCTGGCGGCAGCTCACGAGCATGCGCACGGCCCTGTTCCTGCTGCTGCTGCTGGCGATCGCCGCGATCCCCGGCTCGCTCGTGCCGCAGGTCAGCTCCGACCCGAACGGGGTCGCGCAGTACAAGGCCGCCAACCCCGAGCTCTCGGCCGCGCTCGACGCGCTCGGCGTGTTCTCCACGTACACCTCGGTGTGGTTCTCGGCGATCTACCTGCTGCTGTTCGTGTCGCTCATCGGCTGCGTCATCCCGCGCACCAAGCACCATCTGCAGGCGCTACGCTCCAGGCCGCCGAAGACCCCGGCCCGCCTGTCGCGCCTCGAGGGCTTCACGACGCGTGAGACGACGGCGGATGCCGCGACCGCCGTCACGACCGCGACCGCGCTGCTGCGCCGCCAGGGCTACCGCGTGCAGCAGTACGGCCACTCCGTCAGCGCGGAGCGCGGCTACCTGCGCGAGACCGGCAACCTGGTGTTCCACACGGCGCTGATCGGCGTGCTCGTCGCGGTCGGGATCGGCGGCGGCTTCGGCTACACCGGCCAGCGGGTCGTGGTCGAGGGCTACGCCTTCGCCAACACGCTCGCGAGCTACGACTCCTTCAACCCGGGCCGGTTCTTCCGCGAATCCGACCTCGTGCCCTACTCGATCGCCCTCGACGGTTTCGAGGCGGTGTACGAGCAGGACAACCTCGACGCGATCGGCCAGGCCGTCGACTTCACGGCGAACGTCACGACGACGGTGCGCGGCGCGGAGCCGGTCGAGCAGCAGATCAAGGTCAACGAGCCGCTCTCGGTCGGCGGCACGCAGGTCTACCTCCTCGGCAACGGTTACGCCCCCGAGCTCATCGTGCGCGATGCCGTCGGCGAGATCGTGTTCTCCGGCCCCACACCGTTCCTGCCGCAGGACGCCAACCTGTTCAGCCTCGGCGTCATCAAGATCCCGGACGGGCTGGCCGAGCAGCTGGGCATCCGCGCCCTGTTCTACCCCGCCGCAGTCAAGACGACGCTCGGCACCTACGCCTCCTCGTTCCCCGACCTCATCAATCCCCTCGTCACGCTCGAGGTCTACACGGGCGACCTCGGGCTCGACGACGGCGTGGCGATCAACGCCTACGCGCTGAACACGGACGAGCTCACGCAGGTCGCCGGCCGTGACGCCGAGGCCCCCGTCATCGAGCTCGGCCTCGGCGACAGGGTGGAGCTGCCCGACGGGCTCGGGAGCATCGAGCTCGTGGGCGTCCCGCGCTTCGTGTCCCTCGACGTGCACCACGACCCCGCCCAGGGATGGGTGCTGCTGTTCGCGATCCTCTCCCTCGCCGGCCTCGTCGCGAGCCTGTTCGTGCCCCGCCGACGGATGTGGGTCAAGGCGGTCACGGCGGACGACGGCACCGTGACGCTGGAGTACGCGGGGCTCGCGCGCGGAGACGACCCGGGACTCGTCGCCGCGGTCGCCGAGATGGCGGAGCGGCACGCCGCCGCGCTGGCGCTTAAGGTGGAAGCGTGACCGACACCCTCGCATCCCTCTCCCTCGTCGGCGTCTACTCCGCCATGGGCATCTACGTTGTCGCCTTCGTGCTCTTCACCCTCGACCTGTCCCGCCGCACCGCCGTCGTGCCGGCCAGCGCCGAGGTGCTCGGGGTCGCGGCGTCCGCCGGCTCCACGGCCGTGCTGGAGAAGACCGCGACGAGCACGCCCGCGAAAGCGCCCCGCTACCTACGGGCCGCCCTCGCGCTCACGATCATCGGCTGGCTGGTGCACGTCGCCGCCGCGGTGCTGCGCGGTGCGGCCGCGGGCCGGGTGCCCTGGGCGAACATGTTCGAGTTCTCCCTCACCGCGACGGCGATCATCGTGGGCGTCTTCCTCGCCGTGCAGCTCTGGCAGGACCTGCGCTTCCTCGGCGTCTTCGTCATCGGCTTCGCCCTGGTCGCGCTCGGGGTCGCGACCGTCAACTTCTACGTCGACGTCGTGCCGCTGCCGCCGGCGCTGCAGTCGGCCTGGCTCGTGATTCACGTCTTCGTCGCGAGCCTCGCCACCGGCGTCCTCGCGCTCGGGGCCGCGCTCTCGATCGTGCAGTTGCTGAAGTCCCGCCGGGCGGGCAGTCCGCGCGTGCTGCAGTCGCTGCCGGATGCCGAGCGCCTCGAGCGCACCGCCTACCGCCTCATCGTGGTCGGCTTCGTGTTCTGGACCTTCACCCTCATCGCGGGCGCGATCTGGGCGGAGCGCGCCTGGGGCCGTTATTGGGGCTGGGACACCAAGGAGGTCTGGACCTTCATCGTCTGGGTCATCTTCGCCGGCTACATCCATGCCCGCGCGACGCGCGGCTGGCGCGGAGCCCGCTCGGCGTGGTTGGCGATCATCGGCTTCGCGGCCCTGGTCTTCAACTTCACGATCGTGAACCTGTTCTTCAAGGGGCTGCACACCTACAGCGGGCTGTAGTAACCGGGTGGGCGGCTCGCGCGCCGCTGCGGTCACGGTGCCCTTGGGTGCCCTTGGCGCTCATCGTCCCGACGCTCCCGTTATGAAGGAACTCCTTCACAACGGGAGTCTCTTCAGCCGGTCGCTGCTCGAACCGGGCGCGGCCCGGATGTATCACTGCCGGGCGAGCAGCCCCCAGCAGCGTTCGAGCCTTGCGAGCCACCAGTTCGTGCGGTCGGCCGTCGCGGCGTGCGCGGCGAGCAGGTGCTCGGTGGGGGTCACGCGCCGCACCTCGAGGGCGCCGTCGAAGGGGATGAGCGGCTCGTCGGTGACGTCCGCGGCGAGCAGGGACGCGGTCGCGAGCCCGCAGTCGTACTCGAGCTCCGGGATCGCGGCCGCGAGGTGCAGCCCCATCGCGATGCCGACGGAGGTGTCGAGGGCGCTCGAGACGACGACGGGCAGTCCGGCATCCCGCACGATCCGCAGCGCCGCCGTCACCCCACCGAGCGGCTGGGCCTTGATGACGAGGATGTCGGCGGCGCCCGCCCGCGCCACCTCCAGCGGGTCCTCGGCCCTGCGCACGCTCTCGTCGGCGGCGATCGGCACCCCCATGTGTCGCACCCGGCCACGCAGTTCGGCGAGCTCGGCGACGCTCGCGCACGGTTGTTCCACGTACTCGAGGTCGTACGCGGCGAGGGTGTGGATCGCGCGTTCGGCCTCGTCCACGGTCCACGCTCCGTTGGCGTCGAGGCGGATGCGACCCTCCGGCCCGAGGATCGCGCGCACCGCCGCGACCCGGTCGGCGGCATCCGCGAGGCGTTCGCCTGGCTCGGCGACCTTGACCTTCACGGTGCGGCACCCCGGGAACATCGCGAGCACGCGAGGCACGTCGCCGAGCTCGACCGCGGGCAGCGTCGCGTTGACCCGCACGCTCTCGCGCAGCAGCGGATGCCGCGGGCCCCAGCCGAAGTCGATGGCCGCGGCGAGCCACGCGGCCGCCTCCTCGTCCGCGTACTCGGTGAACGGTGAGAACTCGGTCCAGCCGTTCGGACCCTCCAGGAGCAGCGCCTCGCGTTGCTCGACGCCGCGGAAGCGCGTCAGCAGCGGGAGCGACACCGCACGGGCGGACGCCAGAAGGGTTTCCACGGCGGGGAGCATCTGCCCAGTCTGGCAAGTTCCGGTCGATTAGGGTGAGGATCGTGGCCAGTCCCGGTGAGATCGAGCACGTTCCGCTCAAGGTCGTGCCGATGTACGTCGAGGTGGAGAGCCCCGAGACGGCGGCACCCGACGAGACCGAACCGCCGGAGATCCGGGGCGTCGCGTCGAATGTGCGCAGCCCGCTCGTGGGCATCGCCGCCCTCGCGCTGGCGGTCGTCACGGCGGTCGTGCACGGCGTCGCGGTGGGCGTCGCGAGCGGCGGCGACCTGCCGGCCGGGACGGTGCTCGCGGTCATCGCGATCTCGCTGAGCGTACTCGCGGTCGTCGGCGGGCTCGTGGCCCTCATCGGCGGCTTCGGACGGCGTTGGGGTGCCGCCGCGATCGTGCTCGCGGCGCTCGCGAATCCGGTCGTGCTGCTGACGCTGCTGGGCTGGGTGCAGTCGATCGCCTCGTAGGCTGGGGCCATGGCATCCGTCTCATCGCTGTTCGACGCCGAGCTGTGGCGCGAGGTCGAGGGTTTCGACGAGTTCACCGACATCACCTATCACCAGGACGTCACGGGGCGAGTCGCCCGGGTCGCCTTCGACCGGCCCGAGGTGCGCAACGCCTTCCGCCCGCACACGGTCGACGAGCTCTACCGGGCTCTGGATGACGCGCGCCAGAACCCGCGCATCGGCGTCGTGCTGCTCACCGGCAATGGACCCAGCCCCAAGGACGGGGTGTGGGCGTTCTGCTCGGGCGGCGACCAGCGCATCCGCGGGCGGGACGGGTACCAGTACGAGGATGGCTCGGTGGCCAACGGCAGACTGCACATCCTCGAGGTGCAGCGGCTGATCCGCTTCATGCCCAAGGTCGTCATCGCCGTCGTGCCCGGCTGGGCGGCCGGCGGCGGCCACTCCCTGCACGTCGTGTGCGACCTCACCATCGCCAGCGCCGAGCATGCCCGTTTCAAGCAGACGGATGCCGACGTCGGCTCCTTCGACGGCGGTTACGGCAGCGCCTACCTGGCCCGGCAGGTCGGGCAGAAGGTCGCGCGCGAGATCTTCTTCCTCGCCCGGGAGTACGACGCCGCCCGTGCGGTCGAGATGGGGGCGATCAACGCCGCCGTGCCGCATGACGAGCTCGAGGCGACGGCCTACGAGTGGGCGACGACGATCATGGGCAAATCGCCGACCGCCATCCGCATGCTGAAGTTCGCGCTCAACGCGGTCGACGACGGCATGGTCGGGCAGCAGGTCTTCGCCGGCGAGGCGACGCGTCTTGCCTATGGCACCGACGAGGCGGTCGAGGGTCGCGACTCCTTCCTCGAGAAGCGGGAGCCGGACTGGTCGCCGTACCCCTGGCAGTACTGATGACCCGACCGCTCGCCGTCGTCGACTCGAGGGACGTGCCCGCCGTGCTCGAGTCATTGCGAGCGGCGCTCTCCGGCGACGGCCCGGCGATCATGCCGCATCCCGGCACGCCCGAAGGGCTGCCGGATGTCGTGGACCGGCGGATCGCGGTCGTCGTCGAGACGAGCGGCTCGACGGGGCGACCGAAGCGGGTGGCGCTGTCGGGCGACGCGCTGCTGGCGAGTGCCGCGGCATCCGATGGGCGACTCGGTGGACCCGGTCAGTGGCTGCTCGCCGTGCCGGCCCACTACATCGCGGGCATCAACGTGCTCGTGCGATCGCTGGCCGCGCAGACCGAACCCGCGATCATGGACCCCGAGGGGTTCACCCCCGAGCGTTTCGCGCTCGCCGCGGCCGACCTCGCCGCCGACCGCCGCTACACCTCGCTCGTGCCCACTCAGCTCGTGCGCCTCATGGCCGAGGATGCGGTGCTGGAGCTGCTGCGTCGCTTCGACCGGATCCTCGTCGGCGGGCAGGCGGTGCCCGTACCGCTCGCCGCGCGCGCCCTCGAACTCGGCCTCTCGATCACGCGCACCTACGGTTCGAGCGAGACCTGCGGCGGGTGCATCTGGGATGGGACGCCGATCGGCGACACCGAGGTGCGCATCGCGCGGGACCGCGTGGAGATCACCGGCAGCGTGCTCGCGGAGGGCTACCTCGACGACCCGGCTCGCACGGCGCTCGCGTTCCCCGTCGAAGGGGGCAGGCGGTGGTATCGCACCGACGACACCGGCGAGCTCGTCGACGGTGTGCTGCGGGTGACGGGTCGAGCCGACGACGTCATCGTCTCGGGCGGTCTCAAGGTCTCGCTCGCGCAGGTCGAGCTCGCGGTGCGGGCGCTGCCGGGCCTGGTAGACGCGGTCGTCGTGGCGGCGCCGCACCCGGAATGGGGCGAGACGCCCGTCGTCGTCGCGACGAGCGCCCCCCCGCTCGAGCAGCTCAGGGCCGCGATCGCCGCCGCGCTCGGCCCCGCGGCGGCGCCCAGCCGGGTGCTCCTCGTCGACGCGATCCCCCGGCTGGCGTCCGGCAAACCCGATCGCCTCGCCATCGCCGCGCTCGTGCTCGGCTAGGCTCTCGGGCGTGGCACGGCAACAGCGCATCGATCCGGCATCCGTCCCCAAGCCTCGCAAGGCGCCGGCCAAGAAGGCGAAGGGTCGCAGCGGCCGGCCCGGTGGCCGGCCCGGGGTCGCGCAGGTCAAGAAGGCGAGCCTCGGCGACTGGATCGGCGGTGCGCGCCTGCAGACCCTCGCGCTGGCGGTCGCCCCGGTCGCGATCGGTGCCGGTGCCGCCTACCTCCTGCGACCGGATGACGCGGGCCCGCTGTGGGGCCTGTGGCGCACGCTGCTCTGCCTCGCCGTGGCCGTGGGTATGCAGATCGGCGTCAACTACGCCAACGACTACTCGGACGGCGTGCGCGGCACCGACAAGCACCGCGTCGGGCCGAGCCGACTGACCGGCTCAGGCGCCGCGAAGCCGCGCACGGTGCTCATCGTGGCCCTCGTGTTCTTCGCGCTGGCCGCCGCGGCCGGTCTCGTGATCGTCGTGCTCACGCAGCACTGGTGGCTCATCGCGGTGGGTGCCGCCGCGATCCTCGCCGGCTGGTTCTACACCGGCGGCAAGCGCCCGTACGGCTACTACGGTCTCGGCGAACTCTTCGTCTTCGTGTTCTTCGGCCTCGTCGCGACCGCCGGCACGACCTTCGTGCTCGCCGGCACGGTCTCCACCGAGAGCTGGCTCGGCGGCGTCGCCACCGGACTGCTCGCGTGCGCCGTGCTCATGATCAACAACGTGCGCGATCGGGCGCAGGACGCGCTCGCCGGCAAGCGCACGCTCGCCGTGCTGCTGGGCGATCGCGTGTCGCGCATCGTCTACGTCGTGCTGCTGCTCGCGCCGTTCGGCGTCCTCGCCTTCTACGCGGTCTTCTACGCGAACGCCTACCTGGTCTACTTCGCGCTGCTCGCCGCGCTGCCGGCCGCGACCATCGCGATCACGGCGAGAACAGCGAAGGAGTTCGTCCTCGCGCTGCGGCTGACGACGCTCACCGCGCTAACCTACGGTCTCGGCGTGGGCTGGGCGATCGCCTTCTAGCGGTCCTCGGCCTCGGCATCGATGTCGCGCGCCGGGGTGCCGCGGCGCGCGGCGATGTCGAGGGCGACGGCATCCCGAAGCCTGCCGAAGAAGATGTAGGCCACGCACAGGCCGATGACGGCGGCGATCACGGCGGAGAGCCACCACGGGATCGGGGTCAGCAGCAGCAGGGCGAAGACGACCGCGAAGAGGCCGATGCGGACGAGGCTGTAGAGCACCCAGGGTTTCACTTGCCCAGTGTAGGCACGGCCGCGCGACCTAGAATCGAATCATGGCTCGTCTGTTCGTGATCGTACCGCTGCTGGTGGTCGCGCTCGACGTGTTCGCGGTCGTCGACCTCGCCCTCATCGATCCTCACCGCGTGCGCACGCTCAACAAACCAGTGTGGGTCGTCATCATCCTGCTGCTGCCGGTCGTCGGCGCGCTGCTGTGGTTCTTCGTGGGCCGGGAGCGCCGGGATGCCCCGGGCCAGCGCCGCACGATCGCCCCAGACGACGACCCCGCCTTCCTGCGCAACCTCAGTGCCCAGGAGGGTCGTCAGGAGCGCATCCGCCGCCTCGAGCAGGAACTCGCCGATCTCGACGATGACCCGCCGACCAGCAACTGACTCCCCGGCGACCGACTTCGCCGTCGCCCTGCTCGAGGAGTTCGTGCGCCTGGGCGTGCGCGACATCGTACTCGGCCCGGGCTCCCGGTCGCAGGCCCTCGCCCTCGCCGCCGCCGAGCTCGAGCGGCTCGGGCTGATCCGCCTGCGCGTGCGCATCGACGAGCGTGTCGGAGGCTTCCTCGCGCTCGGCCTCGCGGTCGAGACCGGGCGGCCCGTCCTCATCGTCACGACCTCTGGCACTGCGGTCGCGAACCTGCACCCGGCCGTGCTCGAGGCGCACCACTCCGGGGTGCCGCTCATCGTCGTCACCGCGGACCGGCCCGAGGCCCTGCGCGGCGTCGGCTCCAATCAGACCACGCAGCAGCCGGGCATGTTCGGTTCCGCCGTCCAGTGCAGCTGGGATGTCGGGGCGCCCACGGGCCAGGGGGGGGAGGCGGATGCCGCGACCGGGCTCGCGCGTGCTGCCTTCGCCGCGGCATCCGGTCCCGTGCACCTCAACCTCGCCTTCGCCGAGCCACTCTCCGCCCCCGTTGCCCTCGACCACCTGTTCGCGGTTCAGGAG
>JBAQPI010000066.1:0-4469 GCA_049305635.1 Rhodoglobus sp.
TGCGGGTGTGACGAGAGTTGGCACTGTGATCACGCTGGTCCGGTGGCTCACTCCAGCACCATCGATTCCTCCCCAAGTCGGCGTCGATATCGTGCAGCATCACCCGAGCAGTTCACCCGAGCAGTCCAGCCGAGCAGGTCGAGCAGCACTCAGCCCAGGAGCAGCGGCGGGAGCTGCTCGGCGGCGTCGACGGTCGCGATCGCGCCGGCCTCCTCCGCGGCCGAGCCGTAGCCCCAGCGCACGAAGATCGCCGGAATGCCGTGCGCCGCAGCCCCCTCGACGTCGTAGTGCCGGTCGCCGACCATCACCGGGCGGCTGACATCGACCCCGATCATGCGGAACCGGGTGAGCGCCTCGCCGATGATGTCGGCCTTGGCCGAGCGGATCTCGTCGATCGAGGCGCCCGAGATCACGCGGAAGTACTGCGTGAGGTTGGCATGGTCGAGGATGACCGAGGCGGGAAACTCCGGTTTCGACGTCGCGAGCGCGAGCGGCACCCGTGCCTTGTGGATGCCGCGCAGCACGGGGGTCACTCCCGGGAAGATCGGGCTCGCCTTGCCGTTCTCGAGGTAGTGCTGGCGGTAGATCGCCAGCGCCTGCGCGGCCTCCTCGGGGCTCATCCCGGCCCGGTCGCGGAAGGCATCGAGGATCGGCGGGCCGACGTAGCCGAGCAGTTCCTCGGGAGCGGGCACCGGCAGCCCGAGCTCCTCGAACATGAAGCCCAGCGACGCGGTGATGCCCGGCGCGGAGTCCGCGATCGTCCCGTCGAGGTCGAACAGGATGCAGGTCCAGTCTGGCTGGGTCACCAGTTCAGAATAGGCGCGAGTGCGAGTCGTCGAGTCCCCGCATCGCGTCGTAGTCGAGCACCAGGCAGCGGATGCCGCGATCCTGCGCGAGCGTGCGCGCTTGCGGCTTGATCTCCTGCGCCGCGAACACGCCCGTGACAGGCGCCAGTCGCGGGTCCCGGTTCATGAGCTCGAGGTAGCGGGTGAGCTGCTCGACGCCGTCGATGTCCCCGCGCCGCTTGATCTCCACTGCCACGCTCGCGCCGTCCGCATTCCTGGCGAGGATGTCGACGGGCCCGATCGCGGTCATGTACTCGCGCCGCACCAGCCGGTGGCCCTCGCCGAGCAGCTCGATCTGCTCGGCGAGCAGGCGCTGCAGGTCGGCCTCGACGCCGTCCTTCCTCAGGCCCGGGTCGATCCCGAGCTCGTGGGCCGAGTCGTGCAGGATCTCGTGGATGCTGATGACGAGCAGGTCGGCGGTCTTCGCCTGGGCGACGCGCCAGATCTCGGTGACGCCGGCATCCGCCTGCTCGGCCTCGGGCCGCATGACCGCGATCGTGCACGGCGGGCTCATCCAGTTGAGCGGCTTGTAGCTGAGCGAGTCGGAGTGCACGAGCACGCTGCCGTCGGCCTTCACGAGCAGCAGTCGCGTCGCGAGCGGCAGGTGCGCGCTGAGGCGCCCCGCGTAGTCGACCGAGCAGCGGGCGATGACGAGTCTCACCGCTCCACGCTACCCGGCCGCGTGTCCGTGGCTGCGGCTACCATTGGGGTCATGGTCGATCATGCGCTGCTTGAGCAGGTGATGAAGCTCGACGCCGACTCGCGCCTTGAGTTGCGCGACGCGATCGAGGCGTCCGTGGTCAGTGAGTACCTCACGCCGGAGCGGGCGGCGCTGCTCGCCGAGCGGGTCGCCGAGGATGATACGGCGAACCACGCCGACTACGTGTCTCTCGAGGAGCTTGAACGCCACACGCTGGCTCGTCGGGCGAAGCTCGACGGGTGACGTTCGCAGTCCGGTTCAGCCCGAATGCCGAACGCGACTTTCTCCGCGCCCAGGCGTACTACGACAAAATCGCTCCGCACCAGACCGACCGTTTCGTCGCGGAGGTGTCGCGGCGGCCCGCGTGATGATCAATCACCACGAGATTGGTCGCGTCGTCAGCGGCGATGTTCGGCGCTGGCACGTTGACGTGTTCCCCTACCAACTCTGGTACCGCCTGAGCCAGGAGGCGAGAGCCGTGCGGGTGATCGCCGTCGTCGGCGATGCCCAGGATCAGGAGCAGTTCGCAGATCGACTGGTGTAGTGGTCATGCTTGACGTTGCCTTCGACTTCCGCACGGAGACTCCGGCTGGCCGCGACGCAGACGAGGTCGCCGGACGATCAAGCGACGTGCGACCACGCATCGAGCGCCGCACGGATCGCCTCGGACCGATTCGGTCCCTCCCGCTCAGCCCGCGCCAGGACCGCGACGAGTTCGTCGGCCGTCAGCCGCACCGGAATGACCTGCGCAGCTGCGGCTCCACGTGGGGCGCGACCCCAGCGAGTGCGCAGCTCGTCGATGTCGTAGCCAGCCTCAGCCTCCGACACCCACTCGCCGACCTGGGACTCATCGACTTCGCGTCCTTGAACGATGCGGTTCATGACCTCATCGTCCTACGAATCGATGACCAGGCCAAGCCTCAGCAGGCTGCAACCGACCGAACTTCGCGATGACCAGGCGCACGGCGTCGAGTCTAGGTGGCCGGGTCCCCGGGCGCGCCGATCGCGCGCCGGCCGGGCGCCCGCGTCGCCCCCGCGACGGCGGCACCGACGGCGCACAGCACGAGCACCACGAGCAGCGCCCCGAGGATGCCGACGTGCTCGCCGAGCAGGCCTATCGCGGGCGGGCCGACGAGGAAGGCGGCGTATCCGATCGTCGCGACGGCGCTCACGCGGGCCGCAGCCGTGCGCGGATCGTCGGCCGCGGCCGACATGCCGATCGGGAAGCCGAGGGCGGAACCGAGCCCCCACGCGAAGGCACCGATCGTCGCGACGATCGCGTTCGGCACGGCGATGATCGACAGCAGACCGGCGGCGGCGAGCGCGAACGAGGCACGCAGCACGAGCACGCGGCCGAAGCGGTCGAGCAGCAGCACCCCGCCGAGCCGGCCCGCGGTCATGGCCGTGAGGAACACCCCGAGCACGAGGGCCGCGGTGGGCTTGTCCACGCCGTGGCCGTCGACCATCGCGATCGCGATCCAGTCGTTCGCCGAGCCCTCCGCGAACGCGGCCGCAAGCACGACGACCCCGATGAGCAGCGTGCGCGGGTCGCGCCAGATCGACAGTCGTCCGCGCCAGGTGCGCGAGTGGTCGTCGTGCGCGACGGGCTCGTCCCCCGCCGCGACGAGGTTCTCGGACTGCAGGCGCGGCACGGCGAGCAGCGCCCCGCCGATCACGACGAGGGCGGTGATGCCGAGATGGATGACGAGCGGCACGCTCGCGAGTTCGGCGAGCGCGCCGAGCCCGGCACCGAGCATCGTGCCGAAACTGAAGAAGGCGTGGAAGATCGGCATGATCGAGCGGCCGAGCGCACGCTCGTTGGCGGCGCCCTGGACGTTCATGGCGACATCCGTGATGCCGGCGGCGAAGCCGAAGACCGCGAGGCCCGCGAACACGACGCCGTACGAGGGGCCGAAGCTGACGCCGCCCCCGGCGACGACGATGCCCGCGCCTGCGCCGATCATGCCCCACCTGATCGTGCGCCTGGCGCCGAGCCGCGCGATGATGTGGCTCGACAGCAGAAGCCCGACGATGGAACCGGCGGCGATGCCGAAGACGAGCACGCCGACGCGGTCGACGCCGATCTGGAGCGCGTCCCGCACCGCCGGGAGTCGCGCGGCCCAGCTGGCGAAGGCGAGTCCGGAGAGCAGGAACACCAGGAAGATCGAGTTGCGCCAGGCGACGACCTGGCTGCGGGTGAGATCACCGGGGTAGCTCGTGGGGATGGTTCGGGTCACGCGTGCCGCCTCTCACGAACCGAGTGGTGGAGCGGTCCGCTCCGACAACGCTAACAAGTCCGGCTCCCCGCACCGAACTAGGCTGACATGCCATGACAGCCCTCCCCTCCGGCATCGCCGCCGACGAGCTCGACAGCACGATCCGCCCGCAGGACGACCTCTTCCGCCACGTCAACGGCAAGTGGATCGCGCGCACCGAAATCCCGAGCGACAAGGCCCGCTACGGCTCGTTCTACCTCCTCGCGGAGGAGGCGGAGAAGGCCGTGCGCGACATCATCGTCGAGTCCCAGTCCGCCGATCCGGGCACGGAGGAGCGCAAGGTCGGTGATCTCTACGCGAGCTTCATGGACGAGGCGCGGGTGCAGGCGGTCGGCGCCGCCCCGCTCGAACCGCTGCTCGCCGAGGCCGCGGTCGTGGCATCCATCGATGACCTTCTCGCGACGCTCGCGCGGCTGGAGCGCGGGGGTTCGAGCGGCTTCTTCCAGCTCTTCGTCGACAACGACCCGGGCGACCCGGAGCGCTACCTCGTGTTCGTGGAGCAGGGCGGCCTCGGGCTGCCGGACGAGTCCTATTACCGCGAGGAGAAGTTCGCCGAGATCCGCACGGCCTACCTCGGCTTTCTCGAGCGGATGCTGGGCTTGGCCGGCCTGGACGCCCCCGGTGAGCGTGCCGCCCGCATCCTCGCCC
>JBAQPI010000067.1:0-3272 GCA_049305635.1 Rhodoglobus sp.
GTGCGAGGTGTCACCCCGCGAGTTTAGGGCTTTCGTGGGCACGCGGCTCCGCGCACCGGCTCCGCGCACCGGCTCCGCGAGGAGCTTGCGCATAACTCCTGCCGCACCACGTCCGCGCCTGGGCGGAAGCCGCGATCACGCGGAGTCCCGACTGGGCGCGGAACGTCCAGCAGGAGTTATGCGCGGGCTCGACTCGGGCATATCCCGTCACGGGCCTCGGTTGGACCCACCATGCCCGACTACGCCCATCCGCTCGAATTCGGCACCTTCATCACCCCGGTGAAGCACTTCACGGGCCTGTACCTGAGCTTCGAGACCGATCCCCGGCCGGAGCGCGTCGAGGACGCCTTCCCGCCCGCGACCCTCGAGCGGCTGCGGGAGCTCAAGCGACGCTACGACCCCGAGAACCTGTTCCGGGACAACTTCTCGGTGGTGGAGGCGGTGACGGGCTGAGCCGGGCGATCAGGCACGTCGACCCGGCCAGCACATGATCGTGCTCGCGGCGTGGGCGATCGTCGTCGCCGCCGCCGCAATCACGGTCTTCCGCCGCCGCGGTGTGTGAACATGCACATGCTACAGTATGTGCATGGCAACCCTCGAACGACGCGTGCAGGTGCTCTTCGATCCGGCGCAGTACGCCGCCCTGGAGCAGGAGGCGGCGGAGCACCGACAGAGCGTGGCCGCGGTGATCCGCGAGGCGGTCGATGAGCGGCTGAGCCGACGCCGGACCGATGCTCAGGCAGCGCTCGCGCGGCTGTTCGCGAGCGCCGACGCGCATCCGACCCCGGGGCCGATCGACTGGGAGGAGGAGAAGGACTCCTTCGAGCGGGACTTCGATTGATCGAGAACGCACTCCTGCTCGACGCGAGCATCGCCGTCTACGCGATGGGGCAGGACAATCCCCTGCGCGACCCGTGCCGGCGCCTCTTGGAGCGCGCTGCCGAGGGCGAGTTCCGGGCATACGCGAGCACCGAGATGATCCAGGAGGTCGTGCACCACCGGCTCCGCAAGACCGGCGACCGGGCGCTCGCCACCAGGAACGGCCGCGACCTCGCCGCGACGTGCACCACCCTCGCCTTCGACCGCGAGATTCTCGACCTCGCGCTGGACCTCATCGAGCGGGGACCCACGATCCGCGGTCGGGATGCCGTGCACGCCGCCACCGCGATCGCCTACGGCATCGAGCGCATCGCGTCCACCGACTCCGCCTTCGACGCCATCACGGGCATCACGAGGCTCGACCCGACCGCGCTCTGAGCGCCACGTAGAATCGGGGGCGTGCCCGCCGACCTCATCCGCCTCGTCCGTCACGGCGAGGTGCACAACCCCGACGGCATCCTCTACGGCCGCATCCCCGGCTACCACCTGAGCGAGCTCGGGCACCGGATGGCGGATGCCGCGGCGCAGAGCCTCGAAGGCCACCCGGTCACCGCCCTGTGGGCCAGCCCGCTGCAGCGCACGCAGGAGTCCGCGCAGCCCTGGGCGGAACGCTTCGGCCTGCCCATCACCACTGACGAACGGCTCATCGAGCCGGCGAACTGGTTCGAGGGCACGACCGTCAGGCGCGAACTGCGCAACCCCAAGGCGTGGGCGAAGCTCGCGAACCCCTTCACGCCGGGCTGGGGCGAGGCCTTCACGCTCGTCAAGGAGCGCATGCTCTCGGTGATCGAGGACGCGTGGCGGGCCGTCGACGGCGGCGAGGTCGTCATGGTGAGCCACCAGATGCCGATCGTCACGGTGCAGCGCACGGTCGCGGGCAAGCCGCTGTTCCACAACCCGGCCAAGCGGCGCTGCAGCCTCTCGAGCATCACGACGCTCGCGCGCAAGGGCGAAGGCTTCGTCGAGGTGGACTATCAGGAACCTGCGAAAGCATTGTCAGCATCCGCCATCGACACCGGAGCAGTGTGAAGACCCGATCCCTCCTCGCAGCGTCTGGCCTCGTGCTGCTGCTCGCCGGCTGCACCGGCGCCGACCCGCTCGCCGAGCAGTACCAGGACGGTTCGGGTCAGGGCTACATCTCCGGCGACGGCACGCTCGAGGTCGCGCCGGCGCAGCGCGGCGAGCCGATCGGCTTCGAGGGCGAGGGTCTCGACGGCGAGCTCATCTCGAGCGAGGACTACACCGGCGAGGTGGTGGTGCTGAACTTCTGGTACGCCAACTGCCCGCCCTGCCGCGTCGAGGCGCCCTACCTCGCCGAGCTCAGCACCGAGTACGACCAGGTCACCTTCCTCGGCGTGAACACCTCGGATGACGCGGCCGTCGCCGGGCTGTTCGAGGACGAGAACGGCATTCAGTACCCGTCCATCCTCGACGCGCGCACGGCATCGGTGCAGCTCGCCTTCGCGGGCGCCGGAGCGGTCGCGCCGAACGCGGTGCCGACGACGCTCGTGCTCGACCGCGAGGGCCGGGTCGCCGCGCGCATCAGCGGGGTCATCAAGGATCCGTCGATCCTCGCGAGCATGCTCGACACCGTGCTGGCGCAGTAGTGGGCACTGCGGCAGTGGGCGTCGAGCAGATCCTCGGGGAGGGCAACCTCCTCCTCGCCCTGCCCATCGCGCTCGCCGCGGGCCTGCTGTCGTTCCTCGCACCTTGCGTGCTGCCGCTCGTGCCCGGCTACCTCGGCTACGTGACCGGGACGACGGATGGCGGCGCCCAGCGCCGCGGACGCACCGTGCTCGGCGCCGCGCTGTTCGTCGCCGGGTTCAGCGTGGTGTTCCTGTCGATCTTCGTGCTCTCCGGCACGGTCGGCGTGTTCGTGGTGCAGTATCGCGAGCTCATCACGCGCGTCGCCGGGGTCGTCGTCATCCTCCTGGGACTCGTGTTTGTCGGGCAGGTGACGTTCCTGCAGCGCACGCTCAAGCCGCGCTGGCAACCCGCACCCGGGCTCGCGGGGGCGCCGCTGCTCGGCGCCGTGTTCGCGATCGGCTGGGTGCCGTGCATCGGCCCCACCGTCGGGGCCGTCATCGCGCTCGCGAGCTACGAGGCGAATCCGGGCCGGGCCGCGATCATCGGGGCCTTCTATTGCCTCGGCCTCGGCATCCCGTTCATACTCGTCGCCCTCGGCTTCGGCTGGGTCGGCTCCTCGATCGGGTGGGTGAAGCGGCACATCCGGGTGATCAACATCGTCGGCGGCGCGTTGCTCATCGCGACCGGTGTCGCCATGGTCACGGGCCTCTGGGCCTCCGTGCTCTCCTGGCTGGGGGTGGTGATCGGTGGCTTCGAGATCGTCCTCTGAGCCGGTGAGCGGCGACCCGCTGCGCCCGGGCGACCAC
>JBAQPI010000068.1:0-4513 GCA_049305635.1 Rhodoglobus sp.
TTCCAGCCCCGCTACGTGTTCGCGGCGATCGACGCCGGGGTCGGCGCCGTGCGCGTCAACCCGGGCAACATCAAGAAGTTCGACGATCAGGTCGGCGCGATCGCCAAGGCCGCGAGAGACGCCGGCGTGTCGATCCGCATCGGCGTCAACGCGGGCTCGCTCGAGCCGAGTCTGCTTCAAAAATACGGTCGTGCAACTCCAGAGGCGCTCGTCGAGAGCGCCGTCTGGGAGGCGAGCCTGTTCGAGGAGCACGACTTCCACGACTTCAAGATCTCGGTCAAGCACAACGACCCCGTCGTCATGGTCAAGGCGTACCGCCTGCTCGCCGAGCGCGGCGCCTGGCCGCTGCACCTGGGCGTGACCGAGGCCGGGCCCGAGTTCCAGGGCACCATCAAGAGCGCGACGGCGTTCGGCATCCTGCTCTCGGAGGGGATCGGCGACACGATCCGCGTCTCGCTCTCCGCGCCGCCCGCCCAGGAGGTCAAGGTCGGCCTGCAGATCCTGCAGTCGCTGAATCTGCGTGAGCGCAAGCTCGAGATCGTCTCCTGCCCCAGCTGCGGGCGCGCCCAGGTCGACGTCTACCAGCTCGCCAACGACGTGACCGCGGGGCTCGAGAAGATGACCGTGCCGCTGCGCGTCGCCGTGATGGGATGCGTCGTCAACGGTCCAGGCGAGGCGCGCGAGGCAGACCTCGGTGTGGCATCCGGCAACGGGCGCGGCCAGATCTTCGTCAAGGGCGAGGTCATCAAGACGGTGCCGGAGTCGGAGATCGTCGCGACGCTGATCGAGGAGGCCAATCGCCTCGCCGCCGAGATGCCGCCAGGCGAAGTGGGGTCGCCCCAGGTCGTCACGGCCTGAGCCCCGGCACGGACGGCGGGGGCCCGCGGCTACGATTGTCGGGTGTCCACACGCCTCTCGCAGCTCTTCGTCCGCACCCTTCGTGAGGACCCGGTCGACGCGGAGGTGGCCAGCCATCGCCTGCTCGTGCGTGCGGGTTACATCCGCAGGCAGGCGCCCGGCGTGTTCGCGTGGCTGCCGCTCGGGCTCAAGGTGCGCCGCAAGGTCGAGAACATCATCCGCGAGGAGCTGGCGGTCTTCGGCGCGCAGGAGGTGCACTTCCCGGCGCTGCTGCCCCGCGAGCCCTACGAGATCACGGGCCGCTGGACCGAGTACGGCGACGGCATCTTCCGCCTCAAGGACCGCAAGGGCGCCGACTACCTGCTCGCCCCCACGCACGAGGAGGTCTTCACGCTGCTCGTGAAGGACCTGTACTCCAGCTACAAAGACCTGCCGCTGTCGATCTACCAGATCCAGGACAAGTACCGCGACGAGGCCCGCCCCCGCGCCGGCCTCCTGCGCGGCCGCGAGTTCAGCATGAAGGACAGCTACTCCTTCGACTACACGGACGCCGGGCTCGAGCTCTCCTACCAGCAGCACCGCGACGCCTACGAGCGCATCTTCCGGCGGCTCGGCCTCGACTACGTGATCGTGCAGGCGGATGCCGGTGCGATGGGCGGATCCCGCAGCGAGGAGTTCCTGCACCCCACCGAGGTCGGCGAGGACACCTTCGTGCGCACGGATGGCGGCTACGCCGCCAACGTCGAGGCCTTCACGACGGTCGCCCCCGCCGCGCTGCCGATCGACGGACTGCCGCCTGCGGAGGTGCTCGACTCGCCGGACACGCCCACGATCCAGACCCTCGTCGACCTCGCGAACGCCGAATACCCGCGCGAGGACCGGCCATGGGTCGCCGCCGACACGCTCAAGAACGTCGTGCTCGCGCTCAGGCACCTCGACGGCACGCGCGAGCTCGTCGTCGTCGGTCTGCCCGGCGACCGCGAGGTCGAGCTCAAACGCGCAGAGGTCGCCTTCGCCCCCGCCGAGGTCGAGGCGGCGACGGAGGCCGACTTCGCCGCGCACAAGGGTCTCGTCAAGGGGTACATCGGTCCGTGGTCGCCTGCAGGAGCGGTGCTGGGGGCGAAGTCGAGCACCGGCATCCGGTTCCTGCTCGACCCTCGGGTCGTCGACGGCACGCAGTGGGTGACGGGTGCGAACGTGCCCGGGCAGCACGTCTTCGGCCTCGTCGCCGGCCGCGACTTCGTCGGCGACGGCGTCGTCGAGATCTCGGACGTGCGCGCCGGCGACCCGGCGCCCGACGGCTCCGGCCCGGTCGAGCTCGCCCGCGGCATGGAGATCGGCCACGTGTTCCAGCTCGGACGCAAGTACGCCGAGGCCCTCGGGCTCAAGGTGCTCGACGAGAACGGCAAGCTCGTCACGGTCACGATGGGCTCATACGGCATCGGCGTCACCCGCATCCTCGCCGTCATCGCGGAGTCGAACCACGACGACAAGGGTCTCATCTGGCCGAAGAACGTCGCCCCCTTCGACGTGCACGTGATCGCCGCCGGGCGCGAGGAGGTCGTGTTCGAGACCGCCGAGGCCCTCGTCTCCTCGCTCGAGGAGAGCGGATTCGACGTGCTCTTCGACGACCGCCCGAAGGTCTCGCCGGGTGTGAAGTTCGGCGACGCCGAACTGCTCGGGGTGCCGCTCATCGTGATCGTGGGCCGCGATGCGGCCGAGGGACGCGTCGAGGTGTGGGATCGGGCGACGGGCTCACGCGAGAGCGTCGCTCTCGATGCGGTCGGCGCCCGACTGCTCGCCTAGAGTTCCCGACCCGTGGACGAGCCCGTGCCGCTCCGTCGGGCGGGGGGCAGGATCGTTCGGCCGTGCATCCGGTACCGTAGAGGCAGGACCGCGGCGATGCTCTGCCGGGGTCACCCAGAACCGAACATCGCGGAGGCCCTCAGTGGATATCGACCTGAGCGTGCTGCGCCTCATGGAGCGCGAGCGTGAGATCCCGTTCGAGGAGCTCGTGCAGATCATCGAACAGGCGATCCAGACCGCCTACCTCAAGCACATCGGCGAGACGGATGCCACCAAGGCCCGCGTCGAACTCGATCGCAAGACCGGCAAGGTCGCGATCTTCGTCCCCGAGATCGACGAGGAGGGCGCCGTCATCGGCGAGGCCCAGGAGAGCCCGGACGACTTCGGCCGGATCGCCGCCTTCGCGGCGAAGCAGGTCATCAACCAGCGCCTGCGGGACATCGGCGACGACAAGGTGCTCGGCGAGTTCAAGGGGCGCGAGGGCGACATCGTCGCCGGCGTCATCCAGCAGGGCCCGAATCCGCGCATGATCCACGTCGACCTCGGCACGATCGAGGCCATCCTTCCTCCCGAGGAGCAGGTGCCCGGCGAGGACTACGCCCACGGCAACCGCATCCGGGTCTACGTCACGGCGGTGAGCAAGGGGCTCAAGGGGCCGCAGATCACGGTCAGCCGTACCCACCCGGCACTCGTGCGCAAGCTCTTCGCCCTCGAGGTTCCGGAGATCGCCAGCGGCATCGTCGAGATCACCTCGCTGGCGCGCGAGGCCGGGCACCGCACCAAGATGGCCGTGCGCGCGATGGAGCCGGGGGTCAACGCGAAGGGCGCGTGCATCGGCGAGCTCGGTCAGCGCGTGCGTGCCGTGACCGCCGAGCTGAACAACGAGAAGATCGACATCGTCGACTACTCCGAGGATCTCGCGACCTTCGTCGCGAACGCCCTCTCCCCGGCGAAGGTCTCGAGCGCCTTCGTGATCGACGAGGCGACGAAGGCCGTGCGGGCGCTCGTGCCGGACTACCAGCTCTCGCTGGCGATCGGCAAGGAGGGCCAGAATGCGCGGCTCGCGGCCAAGCTCACGGGCGCGCGCATCGACATCCAGCCCGACTCGGTGCTCGAAGGCTGACGCCGGCGGCGAACGCCCGCCGAATCGGGGGTAACATGGAACCCGCAAGAACGTGCCTCGGCTGCCGTTCCCGCGACGATCGCTCCGCGCTATTGCGGGTGGTGGCGCGTGACGGGCGAGTGGTTCCGGACCAGTCCGCGAGCCTGCCGGGCAGGGGAGCGTGGGTTCACCCCCGGCTCACCTGCGTCGAGGCGGCCGTGAAGCGCCGGGCCTTCGGGCGGGCGCTGCAGTCCGAGAAGCCACTCGTGGCGGACGACGTGCTTGCGGCCGTCGTCGCAGACCGCGACATGAACGAACAGGCAGATCGACCCATGGACAACTGATGAGCGCCTCGAAATGAGAGCCGTCCGCTAATCGCCTGCCCCCTGTCCGGGCGCAGGCCCAGACAGGAGAACTGTGGCAAACCCACGCGTGCACGAGATCGCATCCGAACTCGGCATCGAATCGAAGATCGTCCTCGAGAAGCTCAAGGACATGGGCGAGTTCGTCAAGGGCCCGTCCTCGAGCATCGCCCCGCCGGTCGCCCGCAAGGTGAAGGCCGCCCTCGAGGCCGAGGGCATCAAGCCCGCCGCCGCGCCCGAGAAGCCCAAGGCGGCGCCCAAGCCGCCTGCGCCCAAGCCGCCGGCCCCTGCCGCGCCCGTCGAGGAGCCGCAGCACCACGACGATGAGGCCGCGCCGGCTCCCGCCCCGCTGACCGTCGCCGAACGGCAGGCCGCGGCGCAGGCC
>JBAQPI010000069.1:0-1545 GCA_049305635.1 Rhodoglobus sp.
GCCGCGCGCCGCGCGCTCGCGCGCTCCCGCGCCGGGCGCTCCCGCGGCGGGTTCGGGAGGATTTCGTGGTGCTCGAGTGACCGCCGGGGCTGCTGGGACCTCCTGCCGCGCAGCCCTCCCCTCCGCACCACGAATTCCTCCCGAGCGAAGTCCCCGGATGCCGCGACCGGCCGCCCTCGACCGCGTCGGGCCGCGAGGCTCATGCCATGGACGCACCCAGTCGCACCGGCGCACCCAGTCGCACCGACGCCCCCGTTCGCCCCGACCCGCGCGAACGCGTGGACGCACCCGTCCGCACCGACGCCCTCGTCCGTGCGGTCGAGGCGCTCGGCGGCATCGCATCGACCGAACAACTCGTCAACCGCGGCGCCACGACCGCCGCGATCGCGCAGGCGAGTCGTATCGGTGCGCTGCGGCGATTGCGACGCGGAGTGTTCGCGTCCGGGTCGGCCGACCCCGCGGCCTGTGTCGCGGTGCGCGTCGGCGGTCGCCTGTGCGGCATCAGCGCGGCGCGCTCCTACGGACTCTGGAGCGGGTTCGACCGCCGCGTGCATGTGGCAGTCCGGCGAAATGCCGGCCACGTCCGCGCGGAGGTCGGCGTCGTCATCCATTGGATCGTTTGCGCGCCCGCGCGCGAGTGCTGGCGGGTGCGTCTCGATGACTGCGTGCGGCAGGTGCTCTCGTGGTGCGACCGCGAGACCGCACTCGCCTGCCTCGAGACGGGGATCGAGCTGCGTCGCCTGGACCGGGGATCGCTCGCGGTCTCAGCGCCGCGGGCTCGCCTGCTCGTGGCGCGGGCACGACCGGGATGTCAGTCCGGCCCCGAGTCCGTCGTCCGGCAGCGGCTCGAGCGGCGCGGGATCCGGACGACCTCCCAGGCATCCATCGCGGGGGTCGGCGATGTCGACCTGCTCATCCCCGAGGTCCGGCTCGTGATCGAGGTCGACGGCGCCGAGTACCACAGCGACGCCCGGTCATTCGAGAACGACCGCCGTCGGGACCGGGTGCTCGTCGCACTCGGCTACCGGGTCATCCGACTGTCGTTCCGGCAGGTCTTCGGCGACTGGGTGGGCTGTGAGTCCGCGATCCTGTCGGCGGTCGCGCTCGGGAGCAGTTCGTGATGCGCCGCGCTCGGGAGGCCGCGCTCGGGAGGAATCCGTGATGCGCACGGGACAGACGAGGGTGGTGTGACCTCACTGACCTCACCCGTCTCAGTAATCCCGCGAAATCCTCCCCGAACGTGCGCCGCCCGCGCTCGGGGGAGCAACCGGTGCGGCGCCCCGCGCCAGGGAGGGGAGCGCCCCGCGCCAGGGAGGGGGAGTGGAGCCCGCGAGCGCGGTGCCGAGGACCGGAACCCCTCAGTCGACGATGTTCAGCAGCAGGTGCCCGGAGGACACCGTCGTGCCGACGGCGGCGTTCACGTCGGCGATCGTGCCGTCCTTGTGCGCGGAGATCGGCTGCTCCATCTTCATCGCCTCGAGCACGAGGATGAGGTCGCCCTTCACGACCTTGTCGCCGTCGGCGACCGCGAGCTTGACGATCGTC
>JBAQPI010000070.1:0-1819 GCA_049305635.1 Rhodoglobus sp.
GGGTGAGCGTGGCGTTCAACGCCACCGGGGACACGACCGTGGAGGATCTGCTCGCGGGCACCATCAACCTCGCCAACGTCTACAGTGCCGACCCGCGCATCCAGACCGAGGACCTGGTCACGCTCGCCGACCCGGAGGGCCTGTTCCTGGCCTCCAACGTGGTGCCGTTGGTGAACTCCGAGATCGCCGGCGAGATCGCCGAGATCATCGATGCCGTCTCCGCGGCGCTGACCCCGGAGGGGCTCGTCGCCCTCAACGTGCAGTCCACCGTCGACCAGCTCTCGCCCGAGGACATCGCGAAGGCCTGGCTGACCGAGCACGGCCTCAGCTGACGGCGACGACCGACCGGGTGGCACGCGCTACCCGGTCGGCGGCACCTCATCGAGCGTGTTCGCGTCGCCGTCGCCCGGGGTGAGCATGTGGCGGCGCTCGGCGCGTTCGATGAGCCGCTTGACGACGTACGCCCCGACCGCGATGACCGCGACGGCCGCGACGAACAGGTATCCCGCACCGTGCAGCCGATCGGCGAGCTGCCGGTAGCTGCCGCCGACGACGCTGCCGACCGTCACGTAGGCCGTCGCCCAGATCGCGCACGCCGGGAGCGTCCACGCCATGAACTTGCGGTAGCGCATGGTGCTCATGCCGACGGTGAGCGGGATGAGGGAGTGCAGCACCGGCAGGAACCGCGAGACGAACACCGCGACGCCGCCGCGCCGGTCGAGATAGTTCTCCGCGCGCACCCAGTTGGCCTCGCCCAGCCATCGGCCGAGGCGTGAGGCGCGGATCTTCGGCCCGAAGAGCCGGCCGAGCGCGAAGCCGATCGACTCGCCGATCAAGGCCCCCGCAATGACCGCGAGGATGAGCGCGAGGTACTCCACCGGGCCGGTCACCGCCGTGCTCATGACGAGGACGACCGTGTCGCCCGGGATCACGAGCCCGATGAGGATCGAGGTCTCGAGCAGGATGCCGAGGCCGGCGAACAGCGTGCGCGGCACGGGACCCAGGCCGTGCACGGTGTCGAGCGCCCAGCCGAGGAGGCCCTGGATGACGGTGTCGATGAAGGCGAGCGCGTCGCCGAGCCACGCGACGGCATCGCCGAAAAACGCCGCCGTATCCATGGGATCCGAGCCTAGCCAGCGGCGGGGTGGATCGGGCGTCGCAACCGGTCGAGCCGCGCGCGCCAGGCCGCGAGCCGTCCTGGCTGCTCGGCGAGCGCGGGCCCGTCGACCCACGCGGTCGCGATGCGGATGCCGTGCAGCGCGCTGAGCACCCAGAGCTCGGTGCCGTCGAGCTCGGCGGGGGTCACCGCCTCCTCGTGCACGTCGTGGCCGAGCGCGGCGGCGAGCGTGAGCACCGAGCGCGCGGTCACGGAGTCGATGCGCTCGAACGAGGCCGGCGGCCCGCACAGGATCTCCCCGCGCCACCAGAGCAGGGCGGAAAACGCTCCCTCGACGACATAGCCGTCCTCGGTGAGCAGCACCGCCTCATCCGCCCCCTCCGACTGCACCGAGGTGCGCACCCGGCTCAGCCGCGCGAGATCCGGCCCCTTCACGGTCGGTACCTGCCGGGGGTCCGTGTCACGCCAGGTCGCCAGCACCGCGGAGCGACGGCGTTCCGGTGCCGAGCGCAGCCGGAAGACGAGTCGTGGAGCGCCGAGTCGGGCGTGCAGCTCCACCCTGGGGAACCAGTCGCCGGTGTCCGGGATCAAGGCGACCGCCGCATCCCAGAACGCGGCCGGGTCGGTCTGGCGGTATCGTCCGCGAGGGATCGAGGTCATGAACCGCTGCCGGTGGAGGTCCAGGGCCAGGGTCTTGCCGTC
>JBAQPI010000071.1:0-15660 GCA_049305635.1 Rhodoglobus sp.
TCACCTCCCGGTCGACGAACTGGCGGATGGTGTCCACCAGATAGGTTTCTTCTTCGGTGAGGTACTGCATCTGGTAGGTCGCCTCCGCTGGGAATCCGGACTTCGGCGCAGTTCGCGATCGCGATTCCCCGCCCACGCCTGCCGCTCGATGACAGACTCCGGTTCTTCGATACTTTCAGATCATTCGTGATGGTCTAATACCTAAACCCTCGAAGAACACGATCGATCTGATCATGAATCAGAGCAGGGCGCGAAGTATGCGGGAGACCGGTCAGCTGCTGGCGAGCAGGTGCCGCGCGATGACGAGGCGCTGCACCTCGCTGGTGCCCTCGTAGATTCGGAACAGGCGGGCGGCGCGGTAGAAGCGCTCGACGGGGACGCTGCGCATGTACCCCATCCCGCCATGCACCTGGACCCCGCGGTCGGCGACCCTGCCGAGCATCTCGCTGCAAAAGAGTTTCGCCGCCGATGGTCCGAGCTTGCGGTCCTCGCCGGTGTCGTATCGATGCGCGACACCGAGAACGAGTTCCCGCGCGGCGAGCAGTTCGGTATACGAGTCCGCCAACATCGCCTGCACCAGCTGGAAGGTGCCGATCTCTCGCCCGCCCTGCTTGGCTTGCGCCGCGTAGGCGACCGACTCGTCCAGGATCCTCTGCGCCTGCCCGACGCAGATCGCGGCGATGTGTAAGCGGCCCTTGGCCAGAGACGCCATCGCCGCACGGAACCCGACCTCCTCGGCACCGCCGACGAGACGGTCGACCCCGACCTCGACGTTGTCGAAGAACAGTTCGGAGGTCCACGCCCCTTCCTGCCCCATCTTCTTATCGTGCGGGCCGATCGTGACTCCCGCGGCATCCTTGTCGACGAGGAACGCGGAGATGCCCTTGGTGCCAGTCGCCTCCGGGTCGGTTCGCGCGAACACGATGAGCACGTGGGCGAGGCCGGCGTTGGTGATGAAGCGCTTCGAACCGTTGATGACGTAGCCGTCTGCGACCTTTCGGGCAGAGGTCCGCATCCCGCTGGGGTCAGAACCCGCGTCGACCTCGGTGAGCGCGAACGAGGCGATCACCTCTCCCGACGCAATCCGCGGGAGCCAGTACTCCTTTTGTTCTTCGGTGCCGTAGTTGACCAGAACCTGGCCGGCGATGCCGTTGTTGGTGCCGACGAGGGACCTGAACGAGGGCGTGGTGTACCCCAGTTCGAAGGCGAGCTTGGCGTCCTCGACAGCGTTCAGGCCGAGTCCGCCGAATTCCTCGGGAATCGCCCAGCCGAACAGGCCCATCTGCGCCGCCCCGGAACGCAGCACTTCAGGAATGGCATCGGTCTCCTCGATCTCCGCTTCGCGCGGCACGACCTCATCGCGGACGAACGATCGGACCGCATCGAGCACTTGCTCCAGGTCTTCGGTGTCCATGGATGCTCCTTGATCGGTGCAGTTCTTTCGTCGGCGGTTGCCGAGGAGAGGTCAGGGGCGAACCGGTCGGCCACCGCCCGCCGATCACCCTTTCTCATCTTCGAGTAGCGGATGTCGCGCCGTCCAATACTGGGATGAGTCGACAGTGATACCTGTCTCAAGTGGCGACGATTCATGATCAGGGAAGCGGCAATACCTCATGAATTAGGTATTGGACCCAAACCAATGTGCTCTGCAATGATCAGTCCGAAGTCCGTTACCAGGGAGTGCTATGGCTGAGACGACGACGACGGTGGACGGCGTCGACTTCACCGCGTGGATCGGCGAGAGTGAGGTCGCTAGCGATACGGCTGATCGGCCATCCGCCACAGCGCTCTCCGCGCTTCTGGACTATCCGACCGGCCATGTAGGGGACCGGTTGTCTCCGCTGGGTCACTGGCTTCATTTCACGCCTACAGAGCGACAGAGCGGGCTCGGGGAGGATGGCCATCCAGCCCTCGGCGGATTCTTGCCGCCTGTGCCGCTGCCTCGGCGGATGTGGGCGGGGAGTCGTATCGAGTTCCGTTCGGCGATCCGCATCGGTCAAGACCTCTCGCGCACGAGCACGATCGACTCCATCACATTCAAGCAGGGGAGCACCGGCCGGCTGTGTTTCATCGTGCTCCGTCACGACGTTCTCGCCGACGATGTCCTCGCGCTGACGGAGCATCAGTCCCTCGTCTACCGGGAAGCGGCGGCCACAGCATCCCCGCCCGTCCCGGCCTCGGCGACAGGGGCGCCGGCGCCCGAGGCGTGGGACTGGGCACGTTCCTGCTTGCCGACTGAAGTGATGCTGTTCCGCTACTCGGCGCTCACCTTCAACGCGCACCGCATCCACTACGACCTTCCCTATGCGACCGGCACGGAGGGATACCCCGCCCTCGTCGTGCAGGGGCCTCTCGTGGCTACGCTGTTGCTAGACGCATTCGCGCGGCACAATCCCGGCCATGAGGTGACCCGCTTCGAGTTCGCAGCCAAGCGCCCGCTCTTCGTCAACCAGGCGATCCAGCTCTGCGGAAGAAGCACCGAGACGGGACGTGCCGAACTCGCCGCCGTCGACTCCCGGGGCGTTGTGGCCATCACAGCGACGGTGGAGTTTCGCGGGGCGTGAGCGCCTCCCAACATGAGAGAGAACGACGAAATGCAAAGAGCAGCGATCATCTCGCCGGTAAGAACCCCCGTCGGCCTCTACGGCAAGGGTCTGCGGTCCGTAGCCGTCGAGGACCTCGCCGCGACCGTGGCACGGGCCGTGGTCGATCGGAGCGGAATCGATCCGGAACTCATCGAGGATGTGGTGTTCGCCCAGTCCTACGCGAACAGCGAGACCCCATGCATCGGCCGATGGGTGGCGCTCCAGGCGGGACTGCCGATCCACACCGCGGGGATGCAATTGGATCGGCGGTGTGGAGGCGGGCTCCAGGCGATCGCAACCGCGGCGATGATGGTCCAGACTGGCGCAGCGGATGTCGTGCTCGCCGGCGGGGTGGAGAGCATGAGTAACATCGAGTACTACTCGACGGACATGCGCTGGGGAGCCCGCGCCGGCTCGGTCACGATGTACGACCGCTTGGACCGGGGCCGGGAGCGCTCGCAGCCCGTCTCGCGATTCGGCTATATCTCCGGGATGATCGAGACCGCCGAGAACCTCGCGACTCGCTACAACATCACCCGGGAGGACGCCGACGCCTTCGCTCTGCGAAGTCACGAGCGGGCGGCGAGCGCCTGGGGGCGAGGCGCATTCGATGACGAGATCGTGCCCGTTCTTGTGCCGCAGCATCGAGGTGAACCCATCCACTTCACCCATGATGAGGGTGTTCGTGGTGACTCGTCCATCGAGGCGCTCTCCCGACTGCAACCGATCACCCCGGGGGGAACGGTGACGGCGGGCAATGCCAGCCAACAGAATGACGCCGCCGCCGCATGCCTCGTGGTCGCCGAGGACAAGCTCGACCAGTACGGATTGGAGCCCATCGCATTCCTCAACGGCTGGACCGCAGTAGGCTGCGAGCCCTCGGAGATGGGGATCGGGCCCGTGCCCGCAGTCGAGAAGCTCTTTCGCAAGACCGGGCTCACCTTCGACGACCTCGACCTCGTCGAGCTCAACGAGGCCTTCGCGTGCCAGGTGCTCGCGGTTCTGAAGGCATGGGACTGGAACGACCCAGAACGCCTCAACGTCAACGGCTCCGGCATCTCCCTGGGTCACCCGGTCGGGGCCACCGGCGTGCGCATGATGACCACTGCCGTCCACGAACTGCACCGCCGTGGCGGCGGGCTGGCCCTGGAAACCATGTGCATCGGCGGAGGCCAGGGCATGGCTGCCGTGTTCGAGGTGGTCTGACGTGGCGATCGCCCCCCTCGCGGGAGTCCGGATCGTCGAGATCTCGGCTTTCGTGGCCGTGCCGCTCGGCGCGATGACCCTCGCGCAGTTGGGCGCCGAGGTCATCCGTATCGATCCGATCGGGGGCAATATCGACTTCTCGCGCTGGCCGGTGACCGAGAATGGCGACTCCATCTACTGGGCGAGCCTCAACAAGGGCAAGCGATCGGTGACTCTTGACCTCAAGAGTCCGGAGGGTCAGGCGACCGCCAGCGCTCTCATCGCCTCTGCAGGGATCGTCGTCACGAACCTCCCGGCCCATGGCTGGCTGAGTTACGACAGGCTCACCGCGGCCCGCGAGGACCTCATCATGCTCTCGCTGACGGGAAACCCCGACGGCTCGCCCGCTGTCGACTACACGGTCAATGCTTCAAGCGGCTTCCCTGCGGTCACCGGACGAGGCGGGGAGCCGGTCAACCACGTGCTCCCGGCCTGGGACGTCGTTGCGGCTCTCTACGTCGCCACGGGCATCTTGTCGGCGGAGCACGTGCGCTCGCGCACGGGCCGGGGACAGCATGTGACGATCGCTCTGTCGGACGTGATGCTCGCTACGGTCGGCAACCTCGGGTACATCGGTGAGGTGCAGATCAACGGGAGTTCTCGGGGCCCGCTAGGAAACTCCATTTACGGCGCGTACGGGCAGGACTTCGAGACCGCGGACGGTCGGGAGATCATGGTGGTCGCAATTTCGAACCGCCAATGGCACGCCTTGTGCACGGCGACCGGCTTGGCCGGCAAACTCGCGATGATCGGACCGATGCTCGAGGTGGATCTCGAGACCGAGGCAGGGCGCTTTGCCGCGCGCGACGCGATCACGGCGGTGCTCCGACCGTGGTTCGCTTCGCGTCCCGCGCACGAGATCTCGGCCGTGCTGACATCCGGCAAGGTACTCCATGGTCTTTATCAGACCTTCGAGCAACTTGTGCGGGAAGATCCGCGGTGCTCCCTCGACAATCCCATGTTCTCGACAGTGGCGCAGCCGGGCCTGGGCGACGTCCTCGCCCCCCGGATCCCGCTGGCGTATTCGGTCAGTACCGTGCCATCTGCCATGCCGGCACCCGTTCTCGGCGCCGACACGGCTTCGGTGCTTGCGGAGATCGTGGACTCGCACTAGCGGGTCGAGGGGCGTCGGCTCTTCCGCCAGACGACCACCAATTTGAGTGAAAGGCAAGAATATGGGTTTGCTCGAGGGCCGGGCCAGCATCGTCACGGGGGCGGCGCAGGGGATCGGGTTTGCGATCGCCGAGGCGTTCGCGCGGGAGGGCTCCAAGGTCGTCATCGGTGACATCGACGCCTCGGCGGCGGTTCAGGCGGCGAAGATGATCGGAGGGAGCGCGATCGGCGTCGGTTGCGATGTCGCCAAGGCGGGTGATGTCGACGCTCTCATCACCGCCGCGATCACCTCCTTCGGATCGGTCGACGTGTTCGTCAACAACGCTGGCATCACCCGCGACGCGACGATGCGCAAGATGACCGAGGCGCAATTCGACGACGTCGTCAGCGTGCACCTCAAGGGCACCTGGCTGGGGACGAGGGCAGCGAGTTCGGTCATGCGGGATCAGGATTCAGGTGGCTCGATCATCAACATGTCGTCCATCTCCGGCAAGGTGGGGTTCGTCGGCCAGACCAACTACAGTGCGGCGAAGGCAGGAATCGTCGGGCTCACGAAGGCGGCGGCCAAGGAGGTCGGCTTCGCCGGAGTCCGGATCAACGCGATCCAGCCCGGGCTCATCCGCACCCCTATGACCGCGGGGATGCGTGAAGACATCCTCGGTGCACGCCTGGCAGAGATTCCGCTGTCGCGGATGGGAGAACCCGAGGAGATCGCCCAGGTCGCCCTGTTCCTTGCCAGTGATATGTCCAGCTACGTCACCGGAACCGTGATCGAGGTCACAGGCGGCCGCCACATGTAGTGCCCGCTCCGCAGCCTTTGTTCTCACGGAACCATCTAGTGCCGCTTTGATTGTTGCTCGCACTAGAATAATGGGATGGAAATCCATCAGCTCAACTCGTTTCTGGCCGTGGCCGAAGAGCTGCACTTCGGTCGAGCAGCCCAGCGTCTCCATATCGCCCAACCGCCCCTCAGCCGGACGATCCGCCAGCTCGAGAAAGACCTCGGTGCAACCCTGTTCGACAGGAACACCCGGAGCGTGCGGTTGACTTCGGCCGGGGAGGCGCTGCTGGGTCCCGCGCGCGAGGTGCTCAACTCCTGCCGGCTTGCCGAGCTGGCGGTCGCTTCTGCAGGCCGCGGACTGACCGGACGGATCCGCATCGGCTTCGCCGGGGCATCGTCGCATCTGTACGTCGGCCGGTGGGTCAAGCTCGTGCGCGAGCATCATCCCGGAGTCGAATTCGAGCTGCACAGTTCCGCCTACGCGCGCGAATCGCTCAACAAGATCCTCGACAAGACATTGGACGTCGGGATGGTCCGTTGGATGTCCCCTACGCCGGGCGTCGCCTCGCGGGTCATCGCGCGGGAACAGCTCGTGCTCGCCCTGCCGAATGACCATCCTCTCGCGACCCAGGAATCGATTCGAATCGAGGATCTCGCCGATGACGCGTGGGTTACCCTTCCGGCCGAACCCGGTTCGGTGCTTCGCGATGCGCTCATCAAAGTCGCCGACGACGCTGGCTTCTACCCCCGCATCGTTCAGAGCGCGCCGGATTCGTGGTCGGTCATGGCGCTCGTCGCGGCGGAGGTCGGCTGTTCGCTCACCCTAGCTTCTGTCGAAGCCAGCATGGCCAATCCGGGAGTCGTGTTCCGCCCGCTACGCGACTCGCCTCCGCCCCTCGACCTGAGATTGGTGTGGCGCCGCGGGGACGACAACCCCTTGCTGAAGGAGATTCTCAGGGTCTCCGAGCTGGCTTTGCTCGAACCGGGCCAAGAGCCAAGCTGACGCCGCCATCGCTTCGCCGGTGATGCCCGCAATGGATAAATGGCTGCTTCAATAGGTATTGGACTTGTAAGAATGCGGTGAACCATACTCGTGACGGGTCCCGTCCGGATGGAACGCAGATGAGTCACGACAAAGTACTGAGCATGACAGAGGCGATTCACCGCTTCGTGAGCGACGGCATGACGGTCGCACTCGAGGGATTCACCCACCTCATCCCGTACTCAGCCGCACACGAGATCATCAGGCAGCGCAAGCGCGATCTGACTCTTTGCCGGATGACGCCCGACATCATCAGCGACCAACTGATCGCGGCTGGCTGCGTCTCCAAACTCGTCGCCTCGTTCTTCGCAAGCGGATCCGCCGGCTCGCTCTACGAGATCCGACGCAGAGTCGAGTCAGGCGCGCCCGAAGCCCTCGAGGTCGAGGAGTACAGCCACTACGGCATGGTCAGTCGCTATCACGCAGGGGCCAGCGGGATGCCGTTCGCGCCGCTTCGCTCATATTCCGGCAGTGACATGCCCGACCTCAATCCCATGATGAAGGTCGTCGACAACCCCTACGGCGAGGGCACCGTGTACGTGGTTCCTGCGCTGAATCCCGACGTCACGATCATCCACGCCCAGCGCGCGGATCGCTCCGGGAATACGCAGATGTGGGGGGTGCTGGGTGCCCAGCAGGAGGCGGCGTTTGCGGCGAGGCACACGATCGTCGTGGTCGAGGAAATCGTGGACGATGAGATCGTGCGCGCCGACCCCAACCGAACGATCGTGCCCGCCCACGCGGTGGATGCCGTCGTGCTGTCGCCCCGAGGCGCGCATCCCTCGTATGTGCAGGGCGGATATGACCGCGACGGCGAGTTCTATCGCGAATGGACCGCGATCAGCCGCGAGCCGGAGCGGCTGCACCAATGGCTCCAAGACTGGGTCTACGACCTGAGGGACAGCAATGACTACGCCCGGAAGCTGGGGCCGGCGAAATGGGCCGCGCTCGCGGTCAACAATCGACCGTCTGGTGTCGTGAACTACGGGAGCAGCAGATGAGCATCGTGCGACAGCCCGCGGTGAAGGCTGGGAGCTACACGGCGACATCGACCGAACTCATCGTCTCGGTGGCAGCCAGGGCTCTCGCGGGCAAGCGCCGCGTGTTCGCCGGCGTCGGTCTGCCCACTCTGGCCGTCGATCTCGCTCAACGCACCGTCAACCCCGACGTGGAGCTCGTCTACGAATCGGGCGTCTGCGCGGCCCACCCTACGAGCATGCCGGAGAGCATCGGCGACGCGGTCATCGTCGCCGGGGCCGAGGCTGTTCTCTCCATGCAGGCACTGTTCGGCTATGTGCTCCAGGGCGGGCACATCGATGTGGGGTTCCTTGGTGCCGCTCAGATCGACCGTTTCGGTTCGCTCAACACCAGTTTCATCGGTGATGCGCGATCGCCGCGGGTGCGGCTCCCTGGGGCAGGCGGGGCACCGGAGATCATGATGAATGCGGCCGAGGTGTTCGTGATCATGCGACGGCACGATCTCGGTTCCTTTCCGGAGGATCTCGACTTCTGCACCTCACCCAGTCCGGTACGTGGGCGCGAGAGCGGTCTGGGACTCCCGCACAGGGGCATGGGGGTCTCGACGGTCATCACTCCGCTGGGCACCCTCCAACGACCGACGGCCTACTCCGAGCTCGAGTTGGTTTCGGTGCACGAGGGGGTGACGGTGGACGAGGTGAGGGCCGCGACGGGGTGGGACCTGAAGGTCGCCGATGGGGTTCACGTCACCATGCCCCCGAGCGATGAGAGCATCCGGCTGCTCAGGGAAGAGATCGACACCGTGCGTCTCTATCTGCGTTGAACGTCCGGCGGGCGACCGTGCCCGATCAGCCAGGAGAGGTGAGTGACGATGCGGGAGATCAACGGGATTGCCGGGCTCAGGGACGTCGAGGGCGAGGAGCTCGGGACGAGCGAGTGGGCGCCGATAACACAGGAACAGATCCAGTTGTTCGCGGACCTGACTGGCGATCGGCAATGGATTCATGTCGACACCGAGCGAGCGGCTGACGGCCCCTATGGGACGACGATCGCGCACGGCCTGTTGGTGCTCGCCATGGTCCCCGCCCTAGCGGCCCAGGTCTACGAGGTGAGCGGTCTGGAGATGGTCGTCAGCTACGGCCTCGAGAAGGTGCGATTTCCCGCTCCCGTGCCGGCGGACTCCCGGATCAGAGTCAGCGTGAGAGCCGTCTCGGTCACTGCGTCGAATCGAGGTCATCTCGCACTCTTCAAGCACACCGTGGAACGCGAGGGTTCGACCCGACCCGTATGCGTGGCAGAACAGCTCCGCTTGCTGGTCGAGGCGAACCGGTGAGCGGCGACGCGATCGGTAAGGCGACCTTCGGAACCAACCAGGTCGCGCAGGCGATCACCGCCCTGTTCGTGCCAGGGAATCGGCCGGAGCGATTCGAGAAGGCGGCGGCCGCGGGGGCCGACGTGGTGATCATCGACCTCGAGGATGCTGTCCCGATTCCAGACAAGTCCCGTGCCCTCGACGCCGTTGTGGTCGCCCTGACCGCTGGTGCCTTGACCCCGGCTCGGGCGATGGTGCGGATCAACGCGATCGGAACAAGGTCATTCGAAAGCGAGGTCGCCACCCTCGTGGCACTCTCTGCAGCTCCGGGAAACGGCCTGATCGGGGTCATGGTGCCGAAAGCGGAGCACGCGGGCGAACTCGCGGAACTGGCTCGGCGTCTTCCCACCGGGTTGCCGATCGTCCCCCTCATCGAGAGCGGGCTGGGCCTGAGGAACTGTTTCGAGTTGGCAAGTGTAGCCGGAGTGTCGCGCCTCGCATTCGGCGCGATCGACTTCGCTCTCGACATCGACGCCGGAGACGGCGATCGATACCTGGACTACGCGCGCTCGCATTTGGTCGTTACCAGTCGCGCTGCGAGTATTGCCGCTCCTCTGGATTCCCCGAGCCCCGAGATCCGGGACGCGTCGCTCATCCTCGAGTCCGCCGTACTAGCCCGAAACTTCGGGTTCGGGGGAAAGTTGTGTATCCATCCGGCGCAGATCGGGAGTGTGACGGCGGCATTCACCCCATCCGAGGAGAGCATTCGATGGGCTCGCGCCGTCGTCGATGCCGGAATCGAAGGCGCTGCGAACCTTGACGGACGGATGATCGATCTGCCGGTGATCGAGCGTGCGAACCGCGTTCTGAAGCGCGCCGGTTCCCTGCCGAAGCGCGCTCGATGAGCGCCAGCCCGAACACTTATGCAGCGCGGGCATCGATCGTCCATTCAAAAGGTATTGGACGGAGCAAAAAGCTCGGTGATTCAATCGGAGTTGAAACACTCGGCTGGCACGCAGCCTTAGTCGGGTATCGAGGAGGATCCTGATGGCGGTCATGCAAGCTCCGAACACCACCGGCGACCGCGCGGAGCGCGGGTTCGCCCCAGGATTGGAACCGCGGTCGGAGTTGCTCATCCGCGGTGCCTGGCTGGCCACGGACAGCACCATCGAGGTGCGGGATCCTGCAACCGATGCCGTGGTCGCGTCGGTCGCCAACGGATCTGTTGCGGACGGCCTCGCGGCGCTGGATGCCGCAGCGGCGAGCCAGTCGGCCTGGGCCGCCATCTCCGATTTCGAGCGAGCTCGGCTCTTCCGCGGCGCCGAGGCCCGCCTCCTCGCCGCCCGCGACAGCATCGCCCGCGCGATCGTGCTGGAAAGCGGGAAGCCCTTGGCGCAGGCGAACGCCGAGATCGACGCTGCGATCCAGTACTGGACCTGGTATGGAGGCCAGATCGGCCAGCATCACGGCACGTACGCCCCCTCATCCGACGGCTCGTTCACGGTCATCACCAGTCGAAAGCCGATCGGACCGAGCCTGCTCATTTCACCCTGGAACTTCCCGGCCCTGACACCGTTGCGCAAGATGGCTGCGGCGCTCGCGGCCGGGTGCACGATCATCGTCAAATCGGCAGCCCTCACGCCCCTGACGAGTGCGTTGCTCGTTGACGCCGTCAACGGTGCAGGCTTTCCCGACGGGGTCATCAACCTCATCCACACCTCGGACTCCGCGGGCCTCTCGCGGGCGCTCATGGCCGACGAGCGTTTGAGGAAGGTCAGCTTCACCGGTTCGACCGAGGTGGGCCGAGCGCTTATCGCGCAGTCCGCCCACAACGTCATTTCGACCTCGATGGAGCTCGGTGGCAACGGCGCCTTCATCGTGCTCGACGACGCAGACCTGGAGCTCGCAGTCGAGCAGGCAGTCGGCTCCAAGTTCCGAAACAGCGGGCAGGTCTGTGTCGCAACGAACCGCTTCATCGTGCAGCGAAGCATCGCAGACGAATTCGACGAACGATTCGTGGAGCGCGTCAAGCAGCTGCAGCTAGGCCACGGGCTTGATCCGGAGACGGACCTTGGCCCCGTCATCAACCACCGGGAGCGAGAGAGGGTCATCGATTCGGTCGCCAGGTCCCGCGCCGCTGGGTCGAAACTCATGTACGGCGGCGAGGGTGTCGAAGGCCCCGGTAGCTTCATGCAGGCGACGGTGCTGCAGGCAGCGAATCTGGATGACCCCCTCGCCCACGAGGAGATCTTCGGCCCTGTCGCGGTCACTTACCGCGTGGACTCGGCCGCCGAAGCGATCAGTTTCGCCAATGACACACCCTTCGGTCTCGCTGCCTTCGTCTTCACCACCGACGTCGCCCGTGGCCTTGCGGTAGCCGGTGCGCTCGAGAGCGGCGTCGTAGGTCTCAATCGTGTCGGCGTGACCGACCCCGCTTCGCCGTTCGGGGGAGTCAAATCTTCCGGGATCGGTCGCGAAGGTGGTCAGGACTCGATCCTCGAGTTCACGGAGGAACAGTACATCGCCTTCGCATCAACCACGTCGGTCAGCTAAGAAGGGACTGCAAATGCAATCCAAGGTCTACGCCGTTCTCGAGGCGGACGGACCCATCACGACGCTCGAGGTCGACGTTCCGGCGCCCACCGGTCGTGCCGTAGTGCTCGAGGTGACCCACGTTGGGGTGTGTCACTCAGACACCCATATTCGCGAAGGCGGCTATCACCTCGGCAACGGCGGCTTCCTGAAACTCGCGGACCGCGGGATCAACTTCCCGATCACCATGGGCCATGAGATCGTCGGGCGGGTGGTCGCGATCGGCGACGAGGTGGTCGGCTCTGCGGTTGGGGATATCCGACTTGTCTACCCTTGGATCGGATGCGGCGAATGCATTCACTGCGTCGCGGGTCACGATCCGCTCTGCGCTCGCGCCGCCGCGATCGGGGTTGCCAGGCCCGGCGGCTATGCGGAACTCGTCAGCGTTCCCGACGAGAAGTACCTCTTGGACTTCGACGGGGTCGATCCTGCCTGGGCCGCGACCCTTGCATGCTCGGGGGTGACGGCCTACAGCGCCACGACCAAAGCCCTTGAAGCTCGCGAGCCCACTGACCCGATCGTCGTGATCGGGGCCGGCGGTGTCGGCCTCATGGCCATCGCGACGCTCAGAGCCCGCGGACACCGCAGCATCATCGCGGTGGATGTGAATTCCTCCAATCTGGAGGCGGCGCTCGAGGTCGGAGCGACCGCCACCGTGCTGACGACGGCGGAGAACCCCAAAGATGAGATCCTCGCGGCATGCGGCGGTTTCGCGAGCGACGTCATCGACTTCGTCGGGAGCTCGACCACCGCGAACTACGCGATCGACGTGCTCGGCAAGGGCGGACGACTGATACTCGTCGGTCTCTTCGGTGGCGAGTTGAGGCTGGCAACCGTCGTCGTGACCATCAAGATGCTCTCGGTATTGGGAAGCTATCTCGGCGACCTCCAGGACCTCAGAGAGCTCCTTGCGCTGGCACGCGGTGGAATCCTCCCCAGCATCCCCATCGAGCGGGGAGTGCTCGATCGCGAATCGATCGCGGACTCCCTCGACAGGCTCCTCTCGGGTGGAGTGCGCGGTCGGATCGTGCTGTCATCCGATGCCGCGAACGCAGCCATTCAGGCCTGACCGCGGTCCGCGGTGACTGACGACAGATCGTGGCCGCGCGTGCCAGATCGATCGGGTACGGCTCGCTGAGGTGTGTCCAGCCCGGTGGCCAGGCCCCGACATCCGGATATGCCCTGTGCCTTGCCGCAGGCACCCCGGACGCAGCGCGGCTCCTGGGGCGGTCGCCCGGCCACCCGATCGGACAAGCGCGCGACCACTTTTCGCTCAGTGGTGTGTCCTCGACTCGACGCCGTCATCGCCTCGACACGACAGACATGCAGGCGTTGAAGAACACCCGGGCCGGGCTCGCGAACTTCCTCGCCAGCGGGGTGCTCCCGCTCGACCAGAAGCTCGGCCCGATCCTGTGGCAGCTGCCCGCCAGGACATGGTTCGACGCCCGCGCGCTCGAGTCGTTCCTCGAGGGCCTGCCCCGCGACACGGCCGAGGCCCTCGAATTCCCCGCCGGGCACGACGAGCGCCTCACGGGCCGGTCGCACCTGAAGATCGACGCCGTCCGGCCGATCCGCTACGCCCTCGAACCCCGGCACGAGAGCTTCCGCCGGGATGGTGCGCTGGCGATCCTCCGGCGGCACGACGTCGCGCTCGTCCAGGCGGACAGCGCCGGGACCTGGCCCGAGTTCCGCGAGCCGACGGCGGGATTCCGCTACGTGCGGCTCCACGGCAGCCGGGAGTTGTACGCGGGCGGCTACCTCGAGGACGAGCTGGATGCCTGGGCCGAGGAGGTCGAGTCGTGGCTGGCGGCCGGGCAGGACACCTACGTGTACTTCGACAACGACATCGACGGACGTGTCCCATTCGATGCGACGGGGCTCGCGTCACGGCTCGCGCACTTCAGGCCCGCAGCACCCCCACCACTAACCTCTCCGGCGACCTGAGGATCCTCAGTCAATAGCGGCGATCCTCGACGGGGCCGAACCCCGGGCGTCAAGCTCGATGTCATCGTCAGCGGGCGACTCGCCGCTCGGCCCCAGACGCAGGTCTGGCTGGTCGCCCGGCGCGGTCAGGCCCCTCGAGCGGCCGCATCCTTCGTCTCGTGGAAGAAGGACGCCACGAGGTCATTGAACTCCGCAGCATGCTCGATCTGCGTCCAATGCCCGCACTGTCCGAAGATGTGCGCCCGCACATCGGGGAGCAGTTGGAGAAGCGTCATGGAGTTCTGGATCGGAACCACGCGGTCGTCGCGACCATGAATGACCAAAGTCGGGCTCGTGATGCGCGCGATGCTTTCGTACGACGTCGACAATGCGTCGACCCATCGCTGCCGGGGTGCGGGGAACATCGCCGCGAACCTCTCGTCCGCGCCGTTCTCGATACTCGCCTCGTATCTCTGTTGGATGAGTTCGCGACCGAAGCCCGATGAGTCGTAGGACATCAGTTCGATGATTTCAGCCATCCGCTCGACGGACGGCTCGTACCCCCATGCCAGGTCGAGGCCGGCGGTGATAGGGAACGGTACGCCGGCCGCGCCCATCAAGACCAACCTGTCGACTCGTTCAGGGTGGTTGGCTGCGAGCCTCAAAGCCACTGCACCACCGAAGGAGTTACCGATCAGATGGACCCTCTCCAATCCGAGGCTATCAAGGAGATCGATCGCATGATCGACCCACGACTCCAGCGAGTATCGATGGTCGTCCGGGGGTACGGTTCGTCCGAAACCCAGCTGGTCGGGGGCTATCGCCCGAAACCCCGCGCTGGCCAGCCCGGGCAGCGTGAGCCGCCAGTTCGCCAGCCCGCTCACTCCGGGGCCCGACCCATGGAGTAGCAGTACCGGCTGGCCTTCGCCCGCTTCGGCGATCCCGGTTACCTGCGAACCCGCGTCGACAACCTTGATCTCTACGTCGGTTGACTTACTCACCTACATACACCTCCTGTGATTGGTCGTGGAACGGCGCCGCTCTGTAGGCGACTCGCGAGTAGTTCTCGTCGTACTCCGCGATGGGTGCGGCGCCGTCAACGGGGGTCATCTCCCGGGCGAGTACGCGGCCCAGGGTCAATGCCGCAGTGTGAACCGCGGGCGCGACCTGCTGGAGGTTCATCTGCCCGACCCAGCTCGACACTGAGAGCCCGCCGAGCAAGGCTCCATCCAGACTCAGCACCGGCGCGGCGGCACACACGACTCCGACGCTGCTCTCCTCACGGTCGAACGCGACGCCCAACCGCCGTGCGGATTCGAGTTCGGACTCGAGCTCCGATCTCGTCTTGACCGTTCCCGGCGCGTAGGAGACGAACTCGCCTTCCAGCACCTGCTCTAGAACAAAGCGCGGAGCGAAGGCGAGCATCGCCTTGCCGACCCCGGTGGCGTAACTCGGAAGCCGCCCGCCGATTCTGGATGGAAGCGTGTCCTTCTGGCCGAGGATGTCGATGTAGAGAACGTCGGTGCCATCAAGAACCGCGAGGTGAACAGTGGCGCGAGTCGCCTCGCGCAGGTCGTGCATCAGGGGCAGAGCCGCCCGTCTGAGGTTTCGTTGGCGAGGGACGAGCTGGCCAATCTCGAACATTCGCAGCCCCAGCCTCACGCCGCCGTTCGCGCGCTCGAGGAATCCAAGCTCGAGCATCTCCTTGACGATTCGATGGCCCGTCGCTTTGGACAGCCCTGCTCTTTTCGACAGCTCGGTCGGTGAGACGCTGATATCGGTCGGACGGAACGACGAGAGCATCACCATCGCCCGCTGAAGCATGCTGCGCTTCCCGTCGTCGCCGCTTGACGCGCTTCCTACGGAATTGTCGGACTCGTCGGTCCTCGCGGATGTGAGTGTCATGAGTTCATCTTGGTCGCTGAGCGAGTCGCAACAACCCCACCCTCCCAGCTATCCGAAACGAAGGATGCGCGAGCAATCGACCCGTCGGGGAGTTCGAGTGACGAGGTGATACCTCCGGTGAGCACGATCTCTCCCGGGAGTAGGTCAGTCTCAGTGAGCGCGAGGTGGCGAATGAGCCACACGA
>JBAQPI010000072.1:0-14841 GCA_049305635.1 Rhodoglobus sp.
CGTCGTGAACGTGTCGGCGATGGAGGGCGTGTTCGGGCGCGGCTACAAGGGGCCGGGGCATCCGCACACCAACATGGCCAAGGCGGCGGTCAATATGCTCACCCGCACGAGCGCGCGCGAGCTGTTCGAATCGGACCGCATTCTCATGACGAGCGTCGACACGGGCTGGATCACCGACGAGCGCCCGCACCCCACGAAGGTGCGCCTGGCGGCGGAGGGCTTCCACGCGCCGCTCGACCTCGTGGACGGGGCCGCGCGCGTCTACGACCCGATCGTGCGCGGCGAGGCCGGGGAGGACGTGTGCGGGGTGTTCCTCAAGGACTACCGTCCGGGCACCTGGTGACGCGGATTGAATACCCCCACGGGTATCATCTACACTCGAGGGACGTCCTCGAAAGGATCCCCATGCGCCGCCTGCCCTCGATTCTCGCCATCGCCGTGACCGCGGCCGGCGCCACGGGACTGCCGATTGTGACCGCGCCATGAGCATGACCACGCCGACGCTCGAGACCACCGAGAACCGCGCGAGAGCGCGTGCACGGTGAAGCCCGCGGCATGACCATCCCCCTCCACTTCACGCGCTGGGCCGGTGAATTGCGCGCCTGGAGCGCGGCGCAGATCCTCGGCACCGTCGGGATGTGGCTCACGCTCTCCGTCGGCCTCGCCCTCGCGGTCCACGTGGCCTCGGCGCCATGGTGGGCCTGGTTCGCCGTGCCGCTCGTCGCGGCCGGACTCTCGGTCTCGGTCGTCGGGGCCGTGCGCGCGCCGGTCGGCGCGGAGTTCCTCGTCTGCGATCTCGCACCCGCCATCGGCTCGGTCGTCGCCCTCTTCGTTGCGCTTCCTGCTGAGCCGGGGCTCATTGCCGCCGCGGTGCTCCCGGCCTGGGCCGCGATCGCCACCGCACTCGCGTTCGTGGCGGGTGCACAGCGACTCGACCGGCTGGCCCTCGCGCGTTCCCGCGACGACGGGGAGTCGTGCACCACGTGCAGCCCGCTCTTTCCGGGGCGACGATGACGGGACCCGCCGACTTCCTGCGCGGGGCCGCGAGCGGCACGCGCGTCGTCATCCGCTACCGCTTGCCCGAGGGCATCGCCACCGACGCCCTCGGCTACCTGCACACGGTCAGCGACACCCACTGCGTCGTGGCGACCAAGCGCGGGCTTGAGACGATCCCCCTTGCCGCGGTCGTAGCCGCGAAGGAAGTCCCGCCGCCGCCTGCTCCGCACCCGCGCTGAATCGCCCGGGCGTCAGGCCTGCGAGCGCCCCGGCGTCACACCGGGAAGCGCACGGATGCCGCGACCGGCCCGCCGCCCGGCACCTCGTCCGCGCGCACCGCGTACACCGTCGCCCGCGTGAGGATCGCGCGCCGCACGATCTCATCGAGCACGTCGTAGTTCACCGCGTTCTCCGACTCGCTGAACAGGATCGCGCCGTTCTTCTCGTCGACGAGCCCCGGCACCACGGCGTCGATGTCGACCACGAGAGTGTCGACCGCCCCGTAGGTGACCGAGCGCGCCACATCGCTCAGGTCTGTCACGGCTCTCCCGTGTGCGGCCTGAGACGCCATCCGCTCCGTGAGCGCGACGAGCTCGGCCTCGTAGAACGCATCGAGGATGCCCCTCGAGGCGGCGGCGAGCTCGGCATTCGAGCGCTTCTCCGGGTTGCCCTGGATGCTGTCGGCCGCGATGTGGGCGTAGGTGTTCACCGCGCGGTAGACCCCGTCGAGCGGCTCAGTGCTCGCGAGAATCAGCGGCAGGTCGCGACCGGTGAGCACGGGGCGCAGCGCGCGGTCGATTGCGCGCGCGAACTGGCCGATACGCACCTTCTCGCCCTCGAGCCCGTGCACGGTGTAGCCGTAGGTCGAGAGCCCGGCCTGGGCCCCTCCCGTGCCGAACGCTTCGGCGTTCTCCGGAAGGTCGGGCACCTCGACGTCGTGCCCCTCCGACTCGGGCGTCACCTCGATGAGGCGCACGGAATTCTGCGCGAGCGCGAGCACGAACGCGGCCTGCGGGAACGTCACAGCGCGCATGAGCGGCTTGATGGCGAAGCGATCCGAGACCTCGAGGAAGGGCCCGAGGCGGTTGGGCAGCCGGAAGGTCACGGTCGATTCCGGCGTCGCGAACACGGCGAGAGAGTAGGAAAGGTGGTCCCAGAACTGCGCATGGTCGATGAGATCCTGGATCGACTCCGCGAGCAGCGCGATACGACGCTTGTCCTCCCCGGCCGCCTCGAGCTGGGTCACCGCTTCGAACAACCGGTGCTTGAGCGACATCCGCGATGCCTCAGTGTCGTTGGGACTCGGACTCGTCGGAAGGTACACGCTGACGCTGATCCGGTCGCGTGCCGTGGCGAGGCGAACGATGTCGTCCCTGGTCGGAATGTCAGTGTGCAACACGATTCGACTCCTTGGTGGGCCGGAGACCGGCCGGCTCTCGCACTCTACCCATCGTTCCCTCCCCGCGACAGGGTCGGCCCCCGCGGACCCGAACCGCGGCGGGACGCTATGAGCGCCGCTGTTCGCGGCGGAGTGCGAAGCTCAGGAAGGCAACGCCCAGGAGGACGGCAAGGAGCGCGCCTTCCGCGGCGGTGACCGTCTCCGCGGCACCCGTCGCGGGAAGCACGGGGCCGGGGGCGGTGGCCGCCGGCGTCGTGATCGTGGGCCGGGGCGTCCCGTCGACCGTGTCGACAGGGGCGACGAACGTACCGAGCTGCGTGCCGTCGCCACCTCCGACGCAGCCGGGCGCCGTGAAGACGTTGTTGAGCAGGGTCACCGCCGCGGTCTGAGCGAACAGCCGTCCCTCGACGGTGGCGTCGGTCCCGACCGTCACGCTCGCCTGCGCGATCACTGTGCCGACGAACGCGGCACCGGTGCCGATGGAGGCCGAGCTGCCGACCCGCCAGAAGACGTTGCAGGCCTGCACTGGACCGATGAAGGCGAAGTCCGCTCCGGCGGCCGTGGTGAGCGTGCTCACCGCGGTGAAGATGAAGACGTCGTCCGCATCGCCCTGAAGCGTGATGGTGCCGGTGTGATCGAGGGAGGTCGCAGAAGAGTACGAGCCGGCGACGTAGGTGAAGCCGCCGAGGTTCGCGGCACCGACGTCGTACGACGGCACCGCCATGAGCGCGTTGGCGGCCGTCGTCACATCCCCCTGGGCGGTGAGCGCAACCGGCCCGGCCGAATACGATGCCCCACCGAGGTTCGAGGGGGCGAATCCGGTCAGGGCCGTACCGGGGCTGACACCGAGGTCACCGGGCAGAAAGGTCCCCGCCCCCGAGTTCGTCACCTCGGAACCCGCGAGCACGGAGAAGGACTCGGCGGTGCCGAGGAACCCGGCGTCGCCGGGGGCCGCGAAGGCGGCGCCGGCAGTTCCGGCGAGCGTCAGTGCGCCGACGAGCAACGCGACCGCGGAAGTGCGAATGAGGGTGGGTCGGATGTGCATGCGATACCTCCTTCGATCGCGATCTCGGTTGCACCGTTCATGATCAGCGGGATGTGCATCCCTCGGGTTTCGCAGCTGGTCCTGGCCCCAGACTCTGCCTGTCTACCCCCATTGTCAAGCAATTGCCCCTCGTTGGGGTAGCACGGCGTGCGGCGCCGAACTGATCGCGCCCTGCGCACGATGGCTCCGGGCAGAGGATGAGCGCCCCGTATCATGAGGGCATGACGAGCCCGCTCGTGCCGCCCGCCCGCAGGTCCGAGGTCGACGAGCGCATCTTCGCGGCCGCGCTCGACCTGCTGCGCAGCCGCGGGCCGCTCGCGGTGAGCGTCGAGTCCGTCGCCGCGGCCTCCGGGGTCGCCAAGACCACGATCTACCGCCGCTTCGAGAACCGTGCCTCACTGCTGACCGCGGTGATCAGGGCCTCCTCGGCGGCGGTCCCGATCCCCACCGATCTCACGACGCGCGAGACGCTCGGCTGGGTGCTGCGCCACGCGAGCGACACGATCGAGACGGTGATCGGACGGGGTACCGTCGCCGCCGTGCTCGCCAACGAGGACCCCGAGTTCACGACGCTGCTGCTCGGCATGATCCGCACCTCCACGCGTCCGCTGCGCGACAACCTGCGTGCCCGCGCGACGGCGGGCCAGATCCCGGCCGAGGTCGACATCGAACTCGTCATGAGCATGCTGCTGGGCGTCGTCATCGCCGAACTCATCCGCGGTCGGCAGACCGACGACGCGTGGGTGGAGTCGGTGCTCGCCCTGATCTGGCCGGCGTTCGAGGCGAACGGGATCGACGAGGGCGAGCTACTGGCCGGCTAGTGCTCGATCCCGACGGGCTCGATCTCGACGGACTCGATCAGCGAGGCAGGATCTTGCCGGGATTGAAGTTCGCCCCCGCGTCCGCACCCTCCAGAAGCGCCCGCATGACGACGACGCCCTGCTCGGAGACGTCCTGCGTCAACCATGGCGAGTGCTCGACCCCCACACCGTGGTGGTGCGAGATCGTCGCGCCGCTGTCGACGAACGACTGCTGGATCGCGTTCTTGACGAGGTCGTACTCGGCGATCGGGTCTTTGTCGAACACGAAGGCGAAGGTGAAGTACAGGCACGCTCCCGAGTGGTATGAGTGCGAGAGGTGCGACATGATCCAGCCCTTGATGCCGAGCTGGTCGTAGGCGCCCTGCGCCGCCGCGTGGGCGTTCTCGTGCACCGCGATGAGCTTCGACCACGGCGCCGCGGTCTCCGAGACATCCCCCGCCGCACCGCGGTCGAGCAGGAAGTCGCGCAGATACGGGGTGTCGAACTTCTTCTGGTCGTAGAGGATGCCGGGCCCGGTGCCCACGCCCATGCCGCCGTGCTGCTTGACGATCGCATCCACGAGCCTCTTCTGCCGCTTGGCGTGCGAAGGGCTGCCCTCGTAGCCGATGAAGCTCAGGCAGATGTCGTCGAGGTTCCAGCCCTTGGATCGCATGAGCCCGGGCAGCACCGTGCCGGCGAGGAACTTGTCGAAGCCCTTGCGATCCTTGCTCGTCGCCAGCGAGAAGCCGGTCTCGCGGGAGTCGGAGATGCGGGTGATGGATGGCGTGGCATCCGACTCGCTGATCGCCTGCATCGCCGCGATGCCGGCCTTCCAGTTCGGAAAGAAGTAGGCGTAGACGTCGCGCTTGGCGGGAATGCGGTGCACCTGCACGGTGACCTCGGTGATCACCCCGAGGCGCCCCTCCGAGCCGAGGATCATCTCGCGCACGCTCGGGCCGCTCGAGGTCGACGGCAGCGGGCGCAGCACGAGCATGCCGCCCGGGCGCACCACGCGCATGCCGCGCGCGATGTCGGCGATGTCGCCGTATTTGTCGGACTGCATGCCGCTCGAGCGCGTGGCCACCCAGCCGCCGACGGTGGAGTGGGTGAAGGAGTCCGGGAAGTGGCCGATCGTCCAGCCCTGCTTGTTCAGCTGCTCTTCGAGGTCCGGGCCCTGGGCGCCGGCCTGGATGCGCGCGAGCCCGGAGACGGTGTCGATGTCGATGACCTGGCGCAGGCGACCGAGGTCGAGCGAGACGATCGTGCGCTTCTCCTCGGGAATCGGCTCGAGACTGCCGGCGATGTTGCTGCCGCCGCCGAACGGGATGATGACGGCGTCGGCGGCGACCGCGGCATCCACGATCGCCTGCACCTGGGCCTCGTCGGCCGGGTAGACGACGACGTCGGGGCTGCGCAGGATCAGGTTGCCGCGGATGCGCACCAGGTCGCGCAGGGACTTGCCGTAGGTGTGGATGACACGCACCATGTCATCCGTCGTCGCATGCTCCGCACCGACGATCCCCGCCAGGGTCTTCACGAAGCCCGCGGACGCCTTGGATCTCGGCACCTTCAGCTCCTCGAAGGAGGGCTCGACCGCGGTCGTCGCGGTTCTCAGGTCCAGGCCGACCGCCTCGAGCACGAAGGGCGCGAAACCGGGTTTGTCCTCGTGGTGGAAGCCGACGCCGTCGAGACCCCACCCCCACCACTTCATGTGCTTGACGTCGGTCATCGCTGCTCCTGTCATCTCGGGTTCTTCTGCGATCCCGCCGGCAGCGGCAAGACCCTCTCGTGCAGCTCCCGCACCGTGTCGTGGAGCCGGTGCGTGAAATCCTCCGCCGATTCTCCCTCGTCGCGCGTCATCGGCGCGCCGAAGACCACCGCAACCGGGATGCGGCCGCGCTTGGGCCAGTTCGCCCCGCGGGGCATTGCCGTGCTCGCGCCGACGATCGCGGTGGGCAGGCACGGCACGCCCGTGGTGATCGAGAGCGCCGCGGCGCCGGGCTTGAAGCGCCCCAGCTGGCCGGTCTTGGATCGGCCGCCCTCGGGGAAGATGAGCAGTGGCACGCCGCGCTCGAGCAGCGTGCGCGAGGAGCCGGTGCGCTTGCCCTCGGAGTTGCGCTCGATCGCGAAGGCGTTGAAGAACAGCGTCGTGAGCCACTTGCGCCAGCGCACGTCGAAGAAGTAGTCGGCCGCGGCACCCGCCGCCAGGTAGCGGACCTTGTCCCGCGGCAGGGCACCGATGACGAGCGGGGCGTCGAGGTGGCTGGAGTGGTTGGCGACGAGGATGAACGGCGCCTCGAGCTCGGTGATGTCGTCGAGACCGTGCACCGAAACGCGCGTCAGGCGCCAGACGAGCGGCTTGAGCAGCCCGCGCTGCGCGACGAACCTCGCGGACGCCATCGCCCTCGAGGTGAAACGGTCGTAGCCGCCCATCTAACGATCGGCCTTCGCGGACGAGATCTTCGCGGAGATCGCGCGCACGGCGCCGGAAGGCAGATGCCGGGCGAACCAGCCGAGCACCCGGTACCGGACGGTGGGGATGCACACGACCTTGCCGCGGCCTGCGTCGCGCAGCGCGATCCGCACGACCGCCTCGGGTTCGGTCCACAGAAACCCGGGCAGCGTGCTGCGCCGCACCCCGGAGCGCTCATGCCACTCGGTGCGCACCCAGCCGGGCAGCACCGCCGTGACCGTGACCCCGCTGCCGCGCAACTCGACGGCGAGACTCTGGCTGTACGCCGTCACCCAGGCCTTGATCGCCGCGTAGGAGCCGGTGGCGAGAAAGCTCTGCAGGCTCGAGATCGTGATGATGCTGCCGCCGCGGTCGTGCATGGCGCGCGCGGCGGCCCCGCCGAGCACCAGGATCGCCCGACACATGACGTCGAAGGCATATTCGTGGTGGCTCGTGTCGGCCGAGGCCAGCGGCGTGTGGACTCCGAATCCGGCGCTGTTCACGAGCATGCCGATGGGACGCTCGGCGTCTTCGATGCGCGCGGCGACGCGGGCGACATCCCCCCGATCGCCCAGGTCGGCGCTCATCGTCTCGACATCGATGCCGTATGAGGCATGCAATCCGGCTGCGGCTGAGGCGAGCCGCTCCGGGTCGCGGGCGACGAGCACGAGATCGTCGCCGCGGGCGGCCAGCTGCCGGGCGAACGCGGCACCGATGCCGGAGGTTCCGCCCGTGACCAGAGCCGTTGCCATGCTGCAGAGCTTACGCTACGGGCCCCGTAGCGCAGGGCGGCTAGACTCGTCGAAACCCGCCCAGAGCCATGGAGGTAGCAATGCCGGAGCAGACGGAAGCGCCCATGGACATCATGCGCTTCCCCGCCCCCGACTTCGACGTGCGAGACTACGCTCGCACCGCCGCCGGCAGCCATCGTGAGCGGCTCGGGCTCGCCTCCTACCGCGACGCGCCCCTGACTGCGGAGGTGCTGCGCCTGCTGCGCTACCTGCAGATCGTCGAGCGCGCGACCATGACGCACCTGCGCAGCGTGCTCGTCACCGCGACCCACAAGGACGCCAGGATCACGGCGTTCCTCACCACCTGGGCCTACGAGAAGTACTGGATCGCCGACGCCCTCGAGCAGATCCAGCTGGCACATGCCCCGGAAGGCACGGAACCCGACCGCGCACCCTTCACGACCCCGGACGAGCGCACGATCCGCGAGTCGATCGTCGCCAACATCATCGGCCTGCCGATGATCGCCGTGCACATGACGCTCAGCACCGTCGACCAGTGGCTCAACATGGCCGCGTACGGCCGGATCGACGAGATCGCCGGCAACGCTCAGCTCTCCGCGACGATCGCGCATCTCGCCGAGCTCAAGCAGCGCCAGCTCGACTTCTTCGAGGCCCAGTCCCGGTACCGCCTCACCGAGTTCCCGCGCTCGCGCGGACTCGTCCGGCGGCGGCTCACGAAGACGCCGTGGCCGATCGGCGCGAAGGCCGAGCCGAAGCACGAGACCGCGCACTTCTTCGAGATCCTGTTTTGTTCGAGACCCGAACTCGTCGCCGAGCTCGACGCGCGCATCGACACCCTGCCGGGCCAGGCCGGCCTCGGGCTGATCCGGAAGGCCGCCCGACTGTGACCCCGAAAGTTGTGACCCCGAAAGCTGTGACCCCGAGGAAGGCCGCATACGCTCCCGTGCTCACCGACGAGCACGTGTTCCTCACCGGCGGCACCGGGTTTCTCGGGCAGGCCATTCTCGAGCGGCTGCTGTCGTCGCATCCCGGCACTCGCATCACGGTGCTCGTGCGCGGCAAGGGCAGCCTCACGCCCGCGGCTCGGCTCGCGAACATGATGCGCAAGCCGGTGTTCGCCTCCTGGATCGAGCGCGTCGGCGAGGACGAGGCCGAGCGTCAGTGGGCCGCACGCGTCGTCGCCCACGACGGTTCGCTCGGCAACGTCGGAGTGCTGCCGGACGACATCGACGTCGTGCTGCACAGCGCCTCCACCGTCTCGTTCGACCCGCCCATCGACGAGGCCTTCGACACGAACGTCGGCGGCGCCTACGGCGTGTACGGGGCGCTGCTGGCCTCCAAGAGCGACCCGCACGTCGTGCACATCTCCACGGCCTACGTCGGCGGCATCCGCAAGGGCATCGCGCCCGAGGCATCGCTGACCCACGACGTCGACTGGCGCGCCGAGTACGAGGCCGCCTCGTCGGCCCGCGTGCGCGTGGAGCTGGAGTCTCGCCAGCCGGAGGCGCTACGCCTGCAGCTCGAACGCGCCAGGGCGCGGCACGGCAAGACCGGTCCGCAGGCCGTCGCGGGCTTCGCGGAGGCCGCCCGGCTCGAGTGGGTGCGCGAGCGACTCGTGGACTACGGCCGCACGCGCGCCGAGAGCCTGGGCTGGACCGACGTCTACACCCTCACCAAGGCCTTCGCCGAGCGCGCGGCCGAGGAGCTCTGGGCCCAGGCCGGGCACCGGCTCTCGATCGTCCGGCCCTCGATCATCGAGAGCGCGCTGCACCACCCCTTCCCGGGCTGGATCGACGGCTTCAAGGTCGCCGACCCGCTGATCATCGCCTACGGGCGGGGCCAGCTGCCCGACTTCCCGGGGCTGCCCGACTCGGTGCTCGACGTCATCCCCGTCGACTTCGTCGTCAACGCCGCCCTCGCGGTCGCGGCCCGCAAGGCCGTGCCGCGCGAACCGAAGTACTTTCAGGTGGTCTCGGGCAAGTCGAACCCGCTGCCGTTCCACCGCATGTACGAGAACGTCAACGTCTACTTCACCGCGAACCCGCTGCCCGACGAGAAGGGCGAGATCAAGGTGCCCAGCTGGCGCTTCCCGGGCGGGCAGAAGGTCGAGAAGACCCTCACCAAGCGCGAACGGCAGGCGGCGCGCGCCCAGCGCCTCGTCGAGCGCCTGCCGACGACGCCGCGCACGCGCGCCTGGCTCGACACCCTCGTCAAGGGCCAGCACGGCCTGCAGCAGCTGCGTGCGTTCACCGAGCTGTATCGCGCCTACGTGCAGACCGAGATCATCTTCGACGACACCAACACCCGGGCACTCCTGGCAACCCTCTCCCCCGAGGTGCGCGACGACGAGGGCTTCGACGTGCTCGAGATCGACTGGGAGCACTACTGGCAGGCCATCCACTTCCCCGCCGTCACCACCCTCACCCGGGCCTTCGGCAAGCGGCCATCGGCGAAGGCCCGCGCCGCGAAGGTGCTGCCGGTGCGATCCGACGTGATCGCCGTCTTCGACCTCGAGGGCACGGTGCTCGAGTCGAACCTCGTCAAGCAGTACCTCATGCTCTGGGCCGGCAGCGTGCCGCGCTCACGCGTCGCCCACGACCTGGCCGACTTCACGTTCTCGCTGCGCAAGTACCTGCGGGCCGAGCGGCGTGACCGCGGCGAGTTCATCCGCACCTTCATGCGGCGCTACCAGGGCTTCAAGGTCGCCGAGATCCAGCGACTGGTGCGCGGCGGCTTCGGGCGCGCGATGATGCGGCGCGCACTGCCCGAGGCTCTGCGCCGCGTGCAGGAGCATCGGGATGCCGGCCACCGCACGATCCTCGTCACCGGCTCGATCGACCTCATGGTCACCCCCTTCCTGCCGTACTTCGACGAGGTCGTCGCCGGGAGCATGCAGGTCAAGGACGGCGTGCTCACGGGCTTCCTCGCCGACCCCCCGCTCGTCGACGAGGCCCGCGGCGCCTGGCTGCGGCACTACGCCGCCCAGCACGGCTACGACCTCGCACACTCCTACGGCTACGGCGACAGCCATGCCGACCTGGTCTGGCTGCAGCTCGTCGGCAATCCGAACGCCGTGAACCCCGACATCCAGTTGTACCGACACGCGCGGGAGAAGCACTGGAACGTGCTTGACTGGAAGCGTCGGCCCGCCGTCGCGCCTCGCGCAGCAAGCTCCGCACCCGAATCCTCGATCGTCCCGGAAGGAGTCGAGCGGGCATCCTGACCCCCGCCTCGCCAAGCCATGGCCTTTGACATCGACAAGTACACCAGCACCTCGACGAAGGTCGCCTGGCAGGATCTGGACTTCGGGGACTTCGCCGAGCATCCGCTGCCGCCCGACACCCTGCGCGCGCTGCGCTACATGGCCGAGATCGAATACCACACCGTCTGCTACCTGCGCGACCTGCTGGTCACCCCCTCGCACAAGGAGGCGGATGTCTCGGCCTTCATGACCATGTGGAACCGCGAGGAGTTCTGGCACGGCGAGGCCCTCGCCGCCGTGCTCGGCGCCCACGGCATCAGCATGGACTTCGACGAGCTCAAGGCCACCCGCCTCAAGCTCGGCTGGAAGGACCGCCTGGACCCCATCAAGCAGTCCCTGCTGGGCAACATCGTCGGCAAGGACTTCATCGCCGTGCACATGATCTGGGGTGCCGCCAACGAGTGGTCGGCCGTCGCCGCCTACAACCGGCTCGCCGATCTCGAGAACCACCCCGTGCTCGCCGAACTGCTGCGCCGCATCGCCAAGCAGGAGGCGCGGCACGTCGCGTTCTACGCCACCCAGGCTCGCGAACGGCTCGCCGGCAGCAAGAAGGCCCAGGTGCTCGCGCGCTTCGCCCTCAAGAACGCTTGGGGCCCGGTCGGCTCGTCCGTCATGGGGCCGACCGAGGTCAGCTTCGTCATGGGCCACATCTTCGCCGGCGAGGAGGGGATGCGCGAGATCCGCAAGCTGGACGAGCACATCTCCCGCATGCCTGGCCTGGAGGGCCTCACGATCGTGGAGACCTCGATGAAGAAATACGGGGTCGCGGCGTAGGCCGACACCGCTGATACCGTTGGCCCGTGGGAGTGCGCATCGAGAGGGTCGACCTGCCGGGCATCGGTGTCCGCAACGACGTCATCACCGAGAGCGGACGGCGCATCAGCGTCGTCTCGCACCGCACCGGGGAACGGGATCTCGCGCTCTTCGACGTCGACGATCCCGATGCGAGCACCGACTCGATCCCGCTCACGGATGACGAGGCCGCCGCTCTCGCGGAGGTGCTCGGCGCATCCCTCACCCTGAGCCGGCTCTCGAGCCTCGGGGCGAAGGACATGGGGCTCTTCACGGAGGAGATCGCACTGCCCGCCGACTCCAAGTACATCGGCCGCCCGATGGGCGACACCAAGGCGCGCACCCTCACGGGCTCCTCGATCGTCGCGATCGCGCGCGGCACGCAGGTCGTGCCGTCGCCGACCCCGGACGTGCTCTTCGAGGCCGGAGACGTGCTCGTCGCCGTCGGCACGCGCAAAGGCTTGGACGCCCTCAGCAAGCTCATCGACCGCGGACCCGGCTGAGCGTATGCACGAGACCACCGTGCTGCTCATCGAGGTCGGTGCGCTCCTGCTCGTGCTCAGCATCCTGAGCCGTGTCGCGGCCCGGTTCGGCTTCTCGCCGATCCCCCTCTACCTGCTCGCGGGGCTCGCGGTCGGCGAGGGCGGCCTGCTGCCGCTGGATGCCAGCACCGAGTTCTTCGAGGTCGGCTCCCAGATCGGCGTCATCCTGCTGCTGGCGATGCTCGGCCTCGAGTACTCCGCCGGGGAGCTCGTGCAGAGCCTGCGGCAGTCGCGGATCGCGGGCCTCGCCGACGCACTCCTCAACGCCCTGCCCGGGGCGGCCTTCGCGCTGCTGCTCGGCTGGGGGCCGGTCGCCGCGGTCGCCCTCGCAGGCGTGACCTGGGTCTCATCGTCCGGGGTCATCGCGAAGGTGCTGCGCGACCTCGGCCGTCTGGGCAACCGCGAGACCCCGGTCGTGCTCTCGGTGCTCGTGATCGAGGATCTGGCGATGGCGTTCTACCTGCCGATCCTCTCGGCCCTGGTGATCGGGGCGGGGCTGCTGCAGGGCGCGACGACGGTGGTGATCGCGGTGAGCGTGGTGATCGTCATCCTCTACCTCGCGCTACGGCACGGGCGCGTGGTCTCGGCGCTGTTCTCCGCGACGCACTCCGAGTCGCTGCTGCTCGGCGTGCTGGGGCTCACGATGCTCGTGGCCGGCCTCGCCGAGGGGGTGAGCGTCTCCGCGGCCGTCGGCGCGTTCCTCGTCGGCATCGCCCTCTCCGGGCAGGTCGCCCACCAGGCCGCCCGCGTGCTCACACCCCTGCGCGATCTCTTCGCGGCGGTGTTCTTCGTGTTCTTCGGCATCTCGACGAATCCCGTGGACATCGTGCCCGTGCTCGTCCCGGCGGCGATCCTCTCGCTGCTCACGATCGGCAGCAAGACCCTCTCCGGATACCTCGCCGCGAGGCGTGCGGGCATCGGGGTGCCCGGCCGCTGGCGCGCGGGCCTCGCCCTCACCCCGCGCGGCGAGTTCTCCATCGTCATCGCCGGCCTCGCCGTCGGCGCGGGCATCGAGCCCATGCTCGCGCCCCTCGCCGCCGCCTACGTGCTCATGACGATCGTCGCAGGTCCCCTGCTGGCGAGGATCCCGGACGCCGCGTGGTTCAAGGCCGCGGTGAAACGGCGGCGCCTGGCGGCGGAGGCGCGGGCCGCTCTCTAGCTCTCGACCTCGTCGAGCCCACCCATCCGTCGCAGCACGGCCTCGAGCAGGGTGCCCTCGGCGGCGGGGATCACGTGGTGGTTGAGGTAGATGCTCGCGAACCACTCCAGCACCTCGTCTTCGGGCAGGCCCACGGCATCCCAGTCCACGCCCGGCACCGCTCGCGTGACGGGCTCGCCCGTCTCGGGGTCCAGTCGCGCCTCGGCAATCGGCACGTCGGGCTCGCGCCCCCCTTCCCCCCAATACAGGGCGACCGGATGCCCGTCCCCGTCGACATGATCGTTCGCCACCGTTCCGGCCCCCAGCCACGGCAACGTCATGAGCTCGCCCTCGATCTCCACCTCGAGCAGGTCGAGGTGCACGGGCTCCTCGACCTCGCAGACGTAGAGGTCGAAGCCCGCCTCGTGCCAGGCCGCGGCATCCGTGATGTCGTCGAAGAGGCCCGGCAGCAGGGTGTGGAAGTCGGCCAGGAGCAGGGATGCCCACGCCAGCAGCACCTCGGTGTCGCCGGCGGGCCACGGGCTCCGGTCGGTCTCCTCGCCGTCCGCGTCGTGGAAATGGGACTCGACCCGATCGCCGCCGCGGGTCTCGAGGTGGATCTGGCCCTCGTCGAAGTCCACGAACAGCGACGCCATGCCGTCGTCGGGGTCCCAATCGGCGTAGAGATCAGGGTCCGCGAATCGCGCGGGCAAGGCGATGCCTGCCGCACGCTTCGCACCGAGGTGCAGGACCGCCCTGAGGCGGGTGTTCGGCAGGCGCAGGCTGAGGTCGGTCACCGGGCAACTGTAGTCGAGGCCGGCCGGGCGGGGTTCAGCTTCGGTGGATCTGGGGAACGCTGCAGACGTCGCGCAGCGCATTCGCGTGGAGGCGGGCGGCGTGCAGACGGCGATCAGCAACCACAAGAGCAGCACCATCGGCACGACTTCAGCCGTACCCGCAGCGCCTCGCGCTCATCCGGACGGGAAGGGATCGGCCTGTGAGCGCTGTTAGACGCCCACGAGCGGGGAGATCGCTTCGAGTTCGTCGGCGTGCTCGTCCATCTCGACCTGGAAGTCGTACTCGGCCTGGAGGTTGATCCAGAACCGCAGGTCGGTGCCGAGCTCCCTCGACAGGCGCACGCCCGTGTCGGTCGTGATGCTGCGCTTGCCCCGGATGATCTCGCTGATCCGGGTCTGGGACACCCCGGTCGCCTGGGCGAGCCGGTATTGCGAGATACCGAGCGGCTCCAGGAACTCGGTGAGCAGGATCTCACCCGGGGTGATCGGTGCGTGGACCTTGGTGGTGGCCATGGCGTCCTCGTCTCTCGTGCTCGGTCAGTGGTAGTCGGTGATCTCGACCCGGGTCGGGCCGTCGTCGGTCCAGATGAAGCAAATGCGGTACTGGTCGTTGATGCGGATCGAGTGCTGGCCGTCCCGGTCTCCGCGCAGCTTCTCCAGGCGATCGTATCGTCACGCGATACCCCTGATTGGTTCGGTAGCGAGTCAGGGAGACGACCATCGGCGGGGATGTCGGGGGCGACCCAGAAGTCGTCGTACTCGACGCCGTGGCGAATCAGCCGAAATGGCCCGTTCGTGGATCTGAGGGGACTCGACTCCCCTACTGAGCCGCCACCACGCCGCTCCGCGGCGCGCTGGACTGCTCA